>JAITFE010000119.1 GCA_031281585.1 Bifidobacteriaceae bacterium
CACAAAGTAGCTCCGACCGGATTCGAACCGGCGCTACCGCCTTGAGAGGGCGGCGTGCTAGGCCACTACACAACGGAGCCAAAGGCCTGGTCAGCCGTCCAACTGGGAGCCAGTTGAGCACGCTGGGCCAAGCGCTGGGGTACCAGGACTCGAACCTAGACTAAGTGAACCAGAATCACTCGTGCTGCCAATTACACCATACCCCAAGGGTTTTCCGGCCCGCCCGCGAAGGCGGGCCGACCTGCAAGGTTACCGAATCAACTCAGTTCAGGCAAAAGCCGGAGCCGTTCGATCCGCGCGATGGAGCTTTCGCGCCCCAGAATCTCCATCGCCTCGAACAGGGGCGGGGAGACGCGCAGCCCGGTCACAGCCACTCTGAGCGGGGCGAACGCGTCGCGCGGCTTCACGCCCAGGCGCTCGACCAGGCCCACGTTCAAGGCGTCACGGATGGACTCTGCGGTCCACTCGCCGAGGGGCCGCAAGGCCCCCAGCGCCGCCTCCAGCAAGCTCCTGGCGTTCGGGGCGAGCCGCCCCAAGGCGTCGGGTTCGACAACCACGGCGTCGTCCGGCGCGAAGAAGAATCCCAGCTTCCCCGGGGCCTCCCCCAGCAGCGTCATCCGCTCTTGGACCAGCGGGGCGGCGGCGGTCAGGACGGCTTGCTCGCGCGCGGACAACTCGTCAAAAGACGGCGCCGAGACCAGGGACGCCAGGCGCAGATACGGCACCAGGCGGTCCCGGAACTCCAAAACGGGCAGGAGCCGCATGTGCGCGGCGTTGATCGCCTCCGCCTTCTTCAGGTCGAACCGGGCCGGGTTGGGGCTGACGGACGCCACGTCGAAGGCCTGGACCAACTCGGCGACGGAGAACACGTCCCGGTCCGGCGCGATCGACCAGCCGAGCAGCGCCAGGTAATTGACCAGCCCCTCCGGCAGGAACCCCCGGTCGCGGTGGTGGAACAGGTTGGATTCGGGGTCGCGTTTCGACAGCTTCTTGTTGCCCTGCCCCATGACGTAGGGCAGATGGCCAAAGCGCGGCACGCCGTCAGCCAGGCCCAACTCCGTCAAAGCCCGGTACAACACGATCTGCCTGGGCGTGGAGGACAGCAGGTCCTCCCCCCGCAGCACGTGGGTGATGCGCATCAAGGCGTCGTCCACCGGGTTCGTCAGCGTGTACAGCGGCTGCCCGCCCGCCCTGGTGATCGCGAAGTCCGGCACGGAGCCCGCGCGGAAGACCACCTCCCCGCGCACCAGGTCCTCGAACCGGATGTCCTCGTCCGGCATCCGCATCCGGAGCACGGGACGGCGCCCCTCGGCCAGGTACGCCGAGCGCTGCGCGTCCGTCAGCGTCCGGTCGAACCCGTCGTAGCCCTCCTTGGCCGACCGCCCCGCCGCGACGTGCCGCGCCTCGACCTCCTGAGGGGTGGAGAAGGATTCGTAGGCGAACCCCTCCTCGACCAGCCGCTTGGCCACCATGGCGTAGACGTCCATCCGCTCCGACTGCCGGTACGGGCCGTACGGCCCGCCCACCTCGACGCCCTCGTCCCAGTCAAGCCCCAGCCAGCGCAGCGCGTCCAGGAGTTGCAGGTAGGACTCCTCGGAGTCCCGCGCGGGGTCCGTGTCCTCGATCCGGAACACGAACGTGGCGCCCGTGTGGCGGGCGTAAGCCCAGTTGAACAAGGCCGTGCGGACCATGCCGACGTGCGGCACCCCGGTCGGCGAGGGGCAGAAGCGCAAACGCATTGGTGAAGTCATAGCCAAGCCAACCTACCGCCTGACGACCGGGTTGGTGATCGCGCCGAGCCCGCCGACCTCGCACGTGACCCGCTCCCCCGGCTCGATCGGCGAAGCCCCCGCCGGGGAGCCCGTCAAGATCACGTCGCCGGGCAGCAAAGTGCACACCGCCGATGCCGTCGCCACCAGTTCCGCAACCCCCGTCACCAAGTCCGCCGTGGTCCCGTCTTGGCGGGGCTGCCCGTCGATCCACGACCGGACCGCCAAACCCACGGCCGGGTCCAGGTCGGTCTCGATCCAGGGTCCCAGCGGCGTGAAACTGTCGCGGTACTTGCCGAAGAAGCCGCGCGGGTCCGGCCGGACGGCATCGTCGGCTTGGTCGAACCGGTAGCCCACGTCGTTGGCCACGGTGTAGCCCAAAATGACCTTGGCGGCCTGGTCGGCGGGCACGTCCTTGGCGACGCGGGAGATGACGACGGCCAACTCCGCCTCGTGGTAGGCGGGCGCGTCCACGCGCGCGTCCAGCACAATCGGGTCGCCCGGCCCCGCGACGGAGGTGTTGGGCTTCCCGAACCAGATGGGCGTGGGCCGCCTGGGCCCGTCCGCGTAGTTGCGGGCCACGCCGATCACCTTCGAGCGGGGGATGACCGGCGCCAGCAGCCGCACGTCGTCAATGGGATAGGTCTTGCCGGTCGGCGTTATCTCGGTGTAAAGCGGGTCGCCGCCAATCGCGTGGATGACCTCCTCGCCCTCCTCGCCTTGGACAACGCCGTAGAGGGGGTCTTGGTCAAGGGTGAAACGGGCAATGCGCATGGTTTCTAGGTTAAGGCGGAATCGGGCCGTTCCAGGACGGCGGCGATGTCTTTGACCGCCGCAGCCGCGTCCGCACCGTCGATCAGCCGGTGGTCGAAGGTCAACGTCAGCCGGCCGACCGCCCGCTGTTTGATCTTGCCCTTGTGCACCCACGGGCGGGGCCTGACGGCCCCGAGCGCCAGGATCGCCACCTGGCCGGGGACCAGGATGGGGCTGCCGCCGTCCACGCCGAGGGCGCCCACGTTGGTCAGCGTGATGGTGCCGCCGCGCATCGCCTCCGGCGTGGTGGTCCCCGCCCTGGCGGTGGTCGTCAGCTGCCCGATGGCGTCCGCCAGGTCGGGTAGGCGCAGCCGCTCGGCGTCCGCCACGGTGGGTACCAGCAGGCCGCGCGGCGAGTCCACCGCCACACCCAGGTTGACGTAGTGGTGGTAGACGATCTCCCCGGCCGCCTGGTCCCAGCTGGCGTTGATGACCGGATGCCGCGCCGCCGATCTGACCAGCGCGAACGCCGTCAAGGCGAGCAGACTCAGGCCCGTGCGGCGGGCGAATCGGAGCGCCCTGGTGGCGTCCGTCTCAATGAACAGGCTCGCGTGGGGGGCGCTGAACGCGGATTCGACCATGGCGGCGGCGGTGGCGCGCCGCACGGACCGAATCGGTTGGCGGGTCTGGCGCGGACCGGGCTGGGGCGCCGCGCCGCTGCTGGCGGCGGTTCCCGGCCCCGGCCGAACGCCTTCGCGCGTGGCCGTCTCGGCGGCCACGCGCCCAACTTGGTCGGCGCGCCCGCGCACAGGCTGAACACCTTCGCGGGCCGCCGTTCCGCCGGGGCCGCGCCCGGCTTCGTCGCCGCTCCCGCGCCCGGCCGCGCGCCGCACGTCCTCGCGGGTGACGGTTTGGCCCGGTCCGGTCGGGGCGACCGCCTCCAGTCCGATGCCGAGTTGCCGCGCCAGCGCCCGCACCGGCGGTTTGGCCTTGACTCGCCTGGGCGGCCCGGCCGGACCGTACCCCACCAGCGGCCGGTCTAGCGGGTCGGCGGGGCCTTGGCCGAACCCCGCCCGCGCCGTGGCCGGTCGAGCGTCCCCGTGACCCGGCCCCGCACCGGCCGAGGCCGGATCGGCCGGGTTGGGGTCGGCCGCTGCGAGGACTGACTCCGTGGCGGCCGAGGGCGGCACGGCTGCCTTGGGGCCCGGCCCCGCAGCGGCCGAGCTGGGGGCACCCGCGGGTTTGATGACCAGGATCGGGTCGCCGACCGGCACCAGCGCGCCTTCGGCGGCCGTGATCGACTCGACCGTGCCCTCGAACGGCGAGGGCAATTCCACCACCGACTTGGCCGTCTCGATCTCCACGACCGGCTGGTTGACGGCGACCTGGTCGCCGGGGGCGACCAGCCAGCGGATGATCTCCGCCTCGGTCAGGCCCTCGCCGGGGTCCGGCAGGCGAAAAGTCAGGACAGACGTGTTCATGTGCTTCCTCGGGGTCAGAAGTCCAGCGCCCGGCGGACGGCGGCGACAATACGCTCCGGTCCCGGCAGGTAGTCGTGCTCAATCAACGCGGGCGGGTACGGCAAGTGGTAGCCGCCCACCCGCAGGACCGGCGCCTCCAGCAGATAGAAGCACCGCTCGGTGACACGGGCCGCGATCTCCGCCCCCGCGCCGAAGAAAACCGGGGCCTCGTGGACCACCACCAGCCGCCCGGTCCTGGCCACCGACTCCGCGATCGCGTCGAAGTCGATTGGGCTGATCGCCCTGAGATCCAGGACCTCGGACTCGACGCCGTCTTCCGCCAGCCGCTCGGCCGCCGCCAACGCCTGCGGCACCGACGGCCCGTACGCCGCCAAGGTGACCTGGCCGCCGCCGGTTTCGCCCGCGCGCCGCGCGACGCGCGCCCGGTTCAGGACCGACAGGTCGGGCGCCGCCCCGTCCGGCGGTTCGGCCACTTGCCCCTTTGACCAGTACAGCCCTTTCGGCTCGAAGACGATCACCGGGTCGGGACAGGCGATCGCCGCCCGGGTGATGTCATACGCGTCCTGCGAGTTCGAGGGGCTGACCAACCTCAGCCCGGCGGTGTGCGCGAACAGCGCCTCCGGGGATTCGGAATGGTGCTCAACGGCCCCGATCCGCCCGCCGTAGGGGATTCTGATGGTGACGGGAAGGCTCAGCCGCCCGCCCGAACGGGCCCGCAACTTGGCCAACTGGGTTGTGATCTGGCTGAACGCGGGGAAGACGAAGCCGTCGAATTGGATTTCGCAAACGGGCCGGTAGCCGCGCAGGGCCAACCCGATCGCGGTCCCCACAATCCCGGCCTCCCCCAACGGGGTGTCCCGCACGCGGTCCGTCCCGAACCGCTCGCGCAGTCCGGCCGTGACCCGGAAAACCCCGCCCAGGGCGCCCACGTCCTCCCCCATGACCAGGACTTTCTCATCGGCCGCCAGTTCCGCCGCGAGCGCCTGGTTGATCGCCTGGCCCAGGCCCACTTGGGCGGCCGGGGCCGCCGCCTCCGCGCCGGTCGGCGCGAACACCGCCGCGGTCATGCGGGCACCCCCCGCAGGCCGGCAACCGCCCCAAGCTCTCGGCCGGCCGGGCCGCTGTCCGCCGGTCCCCCCGCGCGCAAGGCCCCTTTGGCCCGCGCGAACACCGCCGTGGTCATCGCCCGGCCACCCCCGCGCGCTCCTCGGCGACCAGGGAGTGCTCCGTGCCGTACACCCAGTCGAAGCACGTGCTCAAGTCCGGCGGCTCTATGCCGAGGCAGGACCGGCGGGATTCGGCGGCCAAGGCCGCCGCGGCGGAGTCGACCTCCGCGAAAAAGTCCGCGTCCGCCTGGCCGTCCTCCTCAAGGCCCGCGCGCAGGCGCGGAATGGGGTCCCGCGCCATCCAACTGGCCTCCTCCTCGGCGGGCCGGTAGCGCGACGGGTCGTCGGAGGTCGTGTGCGGCCCCAGCCGGTAAGTTAACGCTTCGATCAATTGTGGCCCCTGACCAGCCTTTATGCGTCCCAGCGCGGCGGCGGTGGCCGCCCAGCAAGCGTCCGCGTCGTTCCCGTCCACCGCCACGCCGGGAACGCCGAAGCCCTCCCCGCGCCGCGCCAGGGCCACCCGCGCCTGGGTCCGGGTGGGCGTGGAGATGGCCCAGCCGTTGTTTTGAACGAAGAACAAAACCGGCGCCGCGCACGATGCCGCCCACACCAACGCCTCGCTAACCTCTCCTTGGGAGGTCGCGCCGTCGCCCAGATAAACCACCACCGCCCCGGCGGCGCCGTCGAGCGCCAAGCCCATGGCGTAGCCCACGGCGGGCAGGGTTTGCGCGCCCACCACCAGCGTGTACAGGTGCACCCGGTGGGCTTCGGAGTCCCAGCCGCCGTTGTCGGCGCCCCGGAAAAGCGGCAGCAACTGTTTGAGGTCCACGCCCCGGCTTTGGAGCACGCCGTGCTCGCGGTAGGACGGAAACACCCAGTCTTCCTCGCCAAGCGCGTGGGCGGAGCCGACCTGCGCCGCCTCCTGGCCCAGCGAAGGTGCCCACAACGCCAGTTCGCCCTGCCGCTGAAGCGCCGTCGCCGCCTGGTCGAAGGCCCTGGTCAGGACCATGTCCCGGTAGATCGCCCGGCGGACGGCCGGCTCCGGGCGGATCGCGGGCGGGGTCTCGTCGCCAGCCGGCGGGGCTGGCACGGGGGAAGGTGACGGGGCGAGAGCGGTCGGCATCGGCGGCCTCCTAAGGCAGGCGGACAGGAACTTACGTCAGCGTAAGCTACGGTCCCGTAACTTCGTGGCGGGGCCGCGCACAACGCTGGTCGCGCGGCTTTGTCCACCGGGCACAAGCCCCGTGCGGGGCGCGGCGGCCCGTCCAGCCACGTCCCCTCCCCGGTGACAGGTTTACAAGCCCCGTGCGGGGCGCGGCCGCACCCACGCGAGCGGAACGGGCCAAGCGCCCCCACTCCAGCGAGGATGGCCTTGGCCGGTTCGCCGGACGCCTGCCCTGGCGGGCGGGCCGGACGCCTGGGCGGGGGTTCCGTCAGCCGATGGGCCGCAACTCGTCGCCGACGCGCAACCACAACCGGCCGCCCGCCAAGAAGAGCGCCTCATCCGCGCCCTGGGCGCCAGGGACGTCAACGCTCCAAAGCTCTTTGGCGTCCTTTTCCAGCGGATAGGCGCGTAGAACGCCGTCCGCGTACAGGTAGAGCGTTTTCGCACCGAGCGCCACGGGCGGCCGGCCTGGCCCCAGCCGCTCCGTCTTGAACTGATACTTCAGGCCGCCCGTGCGGGCCTTGAGGGCGCTGACCTGGCCGTTCTCCGCCGCCACGAAAGCGGTTGAGCCCACCACTCCGACAAACCGGTCGGCCGGGCGCGCCCAAAACACCTTGCCGTCCTTCGGTCTGACGCATTTGACCTCTCCGTCCGCCGCTGCGAACAGCCACTCGCCGCCGTGGGCGAGCAGCGGCGGAGACGCAAAGTCGACGCTCACTTCCCAGAGGTCCTGGCCGTTCGCCGTGTCCACCCCCATGACGCGGGTCGGCCCCGCGCCGCCGGACACGCGGACAACGGTTCCGTCCGGCAAAACGGCGTAGAGCACATCGGCGGAGGCGTCGGCGCCGAAACCCGACTGCGCGCCGGTCTTCCCGTTGGCGTAGCCCGCCTTAGTCGCCACCCACACTTGGCCGTTTAGGGCGGCCAAGACCGGGACCGCCTCGGTCGCCGGGGCCTCCGCGGTCCATTTGTTCTTGGTCAGATCGGCGGCGGCGGCCACCGCAACCTGTTCGCCGTGGCGCAGCGCGACCAGGCTGGCGGCGGCGCCGAGCAGCCCGACGCCCGGCCGCCGCGACAGGACCTCGCCGCCGGCCCCCACCGTCACCACCATGTTCCCCTCTTCGCCCGCAGACGCGACCTCAATGGCGACCACTCCCCCGCCCGCCAGGCTGATTTTCTGCGGAGCGGCCTTCGGATCGCCGGTCAAGTCCGCCAAGTCGAGTTCCCATTTGACCGCGCCCGCAGCCGTGTCGACCGCCATCACCTGGGTCCGGCCGGCCCTGCGGGCGGACACCACCACCAGGCCGACCTCGCCGGCCTGGCTGAGCCCGCCCAAGGCGGGCTCGCGCAGCAGAAACACCTCGGCCGACTCGAGGCCGGCCTCCGCAATGTCGAACGGCTCGCCCAGGGCCGGGGCATGGCCGAAGTCCGGGGCCAGGGCCTCCGCCCGGCGGCCGTTCTGCCCGTGCAGGATCCAAAGGGTCGCGGCGGCGCCCAGCGCCAACACGATCACCAACAAGCTGACCAGCACGCCCGCGCCCATCCGTTGGACCAGGCCGCGTCGGCCTTGGGGCTGTTCCGCAGGGTCCCGCAGTTCGATCCGGCCCAGCGGCACGGCTCCCAACGATTGCCGCGCCGGCGGGCTGCCCGCCGCCGGCCGCCGGGGTTTGGCCGAGGGCATCAATTCGGCCGGCATTTCCTGGATGGGACTGGGATGATGCGTCATCGGCTCGAATCGCGGCGCCGCCTCTTGCCGTTGCGGCGCGCGGGGCGGCGCGCTTTGACCGGGCATGAGCTCTTGCGGCATGGGCGCAATGGCCCGCGGTTCGGCCCACCGGGTGGCCTGATCCTCCGCCGGCGGTCGCGGAACCGCCTCACGGCGGGCTGGCGGGGCCGGCGCGGAAGGCGCGGCGTGGTCGCGCGCCGGGGCCCGGTGCGGCAACGGTGGCGCGGGTTCGACCGCGGCGACGGGGCGGAAGGTCTGATCGGCCGGATCGTGGGCGATTCGCTCCCGGCCCGCGGCGGCTCCCCTGACGGCGGCGGCGGCGTGGGCCACCGCGGCGGCCCTGGCCACCGCGTCGCCAACGGGCATGACTTTGGCGCGCGGGATTTTCGCGGCAATGCCGGTGCTCCCGGCACGGTTGGGCGCGTCCAGCGGCCCGCTCGCTAATTCGCGCGAAGCAGGCGGGACCTGGGGTTGGTCAGGCATGCGATCTGGCTTTCAGGGTTGGGCAGGCGCCAGACTGGTCCGGCCAGCCGGACGCCACATGGCGTTGGGACCATTCAACCAGCTATCGGAGCCGCCCAGGCGCCAAGTTAGCGGACTTCACCCACCGCAACGGGCACAAAACGGGGACGGTACCTATTTCCGGTAATGGGGACGGTACCTATTCCAGCCTCTCTCAGAAGCGCACCAGGGCCTCGACGTGCGGCATCACGAAGAGGGCGCCCGGATGGCGGGCCCATTCCATGAGGCCGGTGGCGGTCCTGGTCAGCGAGGTCTGGTCGGCCACGCCAAGGCCCGCCGCCAAGTCGACGAAGCGGCGCTCCGTCAAACGCTCGGCCCAACTCGCGGCCACCTCCGCCGCCGACTCGTAGCCCGGATAGGTCCAGGCCGAGCCGCTGATCGTGGCCTGACCAGCCAGGCCGGCCTCATCCAACCAGGCCACCAGGCGGCGGCCGGCGTCCACTTCCGTTCCGCCGGCCCGTGCTATCAGCTGATACGCCTCCCGCCATGATTCCCAGGCTGTCGCCTCGGGATACCAGAAGGCGGCACCGTAATCGCCTTCCCTGAGGGACAGCCAGCCGCCGGGCCGCACCAGAAGCGCCAGGTTCCGAATCGCCATGACCGGATCCGGCAAGTGGTGGAGAACCTGGTGAACGTGAACCAGGTCGAAGCTGCGGGCGGGGTGGCCCAAAGAATAGACGTCCCCGACCTCAAACGTCAGGTTGCCGGGGCGGTCGGGTTCCGCCTGGGCTTGGAGGACGGCATCGGCGGAAGCGTCCACGCCGATCACCTCCCCGGGCGCCACCCGTGCCGCCAAGTCGCGGGTCAGAGTGCCGGACGCCGACCCGAGGTCCAGCACCCGGAGGCCCGGTCGCAGCACCCCGGCCACATGGCCGGCCGAATTGGCGACATTTCGGCGGGCGTGCGCTTTCGTGGCGCCCGACCCGTGCCCGTGGATGTATTCGCTCACAACGGCCACCTTACTAAGCCAAGGCGTGTCCAGCCTTGGGGACGGTCCCTTTCGTCTAAGACGGCGGAGACACACGTCGATCGGAGCGCGACGGGCGGCCTAGGACTCTAGGGTTGAGGGCGTGCTGATTGAGCGTCTGGGGTTCGCGCCTGGCGAAGGGGCGGCCGCCGCCGCGACCGCCGAGGCCTTTGACGCCTTCACCGAGTGGGCCGGCGAGCAGGGGCTGGAGTTGTACCCGCACCAGGAGGACGCCCTGTTAGCCCTGGCCGCCGGGGAACACGTCATCTTGGGGACGCCCACCGGTTCCGGGAAATCGCTGGTCGCGGCCGGGGCGCTGGCATTCGGGCTGGCGAGGGGACGGCGCGGGGTTTACACGGCGCCCGTCAAGGCGCTGGTGAGCGAGAAGTTCTTCGACCTGATCGGGCTGTTCGGCACGGCCAACGTGGGGTTGATGACGGGAGACGCGGCCGTCAACACCGACGCGCCGATCATCTGCTGCACGGCCGAGGTGCTGGCGAACCAGGCGCTGCGCCACGGCGCCCGAACCCCCTTCGACGTGGTCGTGATGGACGAGTTCCACTTCTACGGCGACCCCGACCGGGGCTGGGCCTGGCAGGTGCCGCTCCTGGAAATGCCCCGCGCGCAGTTCCTGGCCATGAGCGCCACCCTGGGCAACGTGGACCACTTGGCCGCCGACCTGGAACGCAGGACGAACCGCCCCGTCACGGTCATCGCCGACGCGCCCCGGCCGGTGCCCCTCGAGTTCTCCTATGAGGTCATCCCCCTCCCGAACCTGATCACCGGCCTGGTCAAGGGCGGCCTGACCCCCGCCTACGTGGTCCAGTTCACCCAACGCGAAGCCGTGGAACTGGCGGGGAAGCTCGCCGCGCTGCCCCTCGCGGACCGGCAGCGGCTCCAGGACCTGAAAGACGGCATCGGCGACTTCAAGTTCGGGCCCGGCTTTGGCGCCACCTTGTCGAAACTCCTGCGCAAAGGCGTTGGCGTGCACCACGCCGGAATGCTTCCCATGTACCGGCGGCTGGTCGAGCGCCTGGCGGGCGAGGGGCTGCTGGCCGTTGTCTCCGGCACCGACACGCTCGGGGTCGGGATCAACCTGCCCATCAAGACGGTGGTGCTGACGTCGCTGGTCAAGTTCGACGGGCGCCGCGTCCGGCGGATCAACGCCCGCGAGTTCCACCAAATCGCGGGACGGGCGGGACGCGCCGGCTTCGACCAGATAGGCCACGTGGTGGTCCAGGCGCCCGAAGACGCGATCGAGCGGGCGCAGGCGGCGGCCAAGGCGGAAGCCCGCGCGTTGGCGGGCAAGCGGCCCGCCAAGCCCGTCTCCCACAGCGGCGAGAAGGGCAAAATCTCCTGGTCCAAGGACACGTTCGAGAAACTGATCGGCTCCGCCCCGGAACCGCTGACGCCGCGCCTGAAGGTCACGCACGCCATGATCCTGGAACTGCTGGCCCGCGAGGACGACCCGGTGGCGGCCGGCTACCGCCTGCTGACCGACAACCACCAGCCGGTCCGGCCCCGCAACCTGTTGATCCGCCAAGCCTGCCGGATCTACCACTCCCTGAAAGCGGCGGGCGTGGTGGAGCACACTCCGGGGCACGTCGCCCTGGCGGTGGAGTTGCCGGAGGACTTCGCCCTCAACCAGCCGTTGACGCCTTTCGCCCTGGCCGCCTGCGAATTGCTGGACCCGGCCTCCGAAACCTACGAACTCGACCTGGGCTCAGTCTTCGAGGCCACCCTGGAGCCGCCCGCAGCCGTGTTGATCGCCCAGGAGAAAGCCGCCAAGACCGAGGCGCTGGCGCGGATGAAAGCCGAAGGCTGGGACTACTTCGACCGCATGAACGCCCTTGACGGCGTGACCTACCCCAAGGCGCTGGAAGAGTTCTTGGGCGCGGCCCTGGCCATGTACCGGCGGGGCCACCCGTGGGTTGACGACTTCGACCTGACGCCCAAGTCGATTGTGCGCGAAATGCGCGAACACGCCCAGACTTTCCCCGAATTCGTGTCCCGGTACGGCATAGCGAGCGCCGAAGGCGTGCTGTTGCGCTACCTGAGCGACGCGTACAAGGCGTTGACCCGCTCCGCGCCGCCCGCCGCGCGGGACCGTCTGACTGAGATTACCGACTGGTTAGGGGATACTATCCGGGGCGTTGATTCGAGCCTGATCGAGGAATGGGAGGAGTTGAACGCGCTTGGCCAGTGACCAGACTGACCAGATTGACCAGACGGGGCGCGCCGGCACGGGGCCGCTCGGCGGGCCGGGCACCGGATCGCCGGGACGGAAGGCGACCCCGGCGCTGACCGTGCTGGAGCAAGCGGGCATCCCCTACACCCTTGAGACCTTCCAATCCGACCGGGTTTCGACCGCGCTGGGCGAGGGCTACGGCTTGGCCGCGGCCAGGGCCCTGCGGGCCGACCCGGACACCGTGTTCAAGACCCTGATGGTCAAGGTGGACGGCGACCTGTGGTGCGCCGTCATCCCGGTCAGTCGCCACCTGGATTTCAAAGCGGTGGCCCGCGCCGCCGGCGGCAAGCGGGCGGCCCTGGCGGCCGTCACCGAAGCCGAGCGCGCCACCGGGTACGTGGTTGGCGGCATCTCGCCCCTCGGCCAGCGGACCCGGCACCCCACGTTGATCGACTCATCCGCCCAGCGGCTCGACCAGATCATGGTCTCCGCAGGCGGGCGCGGCATGGACATCAAGCTGAACCCCCGCGATTTGGCCCGCCTGGCCGGCGCGGCCTTCGCCCCCATCGGCCGGCTGTGACGCCAGGCTGGCATGATGGGCTCATGACCATCAGCCCGACGGCCCGCCTGGCCGAACTCGGCATTGCCCTCCCCCCTCCGGCCACGCCGCTGGCCGCCTATCTGCCCGTCCGCGTCTCCGAACGCTCCGCCTGGGTTTCCGGCCAGGGCCCCGTCAAAGACGGCGCCAGCGTTTGGACCGGCCGGCTTGGCGACAGCCTGACCGTGGAGCAGGGGTCCGATGCCGCTCGACTCGCCGCCGTCAACGTCCTCGCCGCGCTTCAGGGCGCCTTGGGCTCTCTGGACCGGGTTGACCACTTTGAGCGGGTCGCGGTGATGGTGGCCTCGACGCCGGACTTCGCCGACCATCCCGCCGTCGCCAACGGCGCCTCGAACCTGTTCGCGGAGGTCTTCGGCGAGGCGGGCAGGCACGCCCGCGCGGCCTTCGGCGTGGCGGCGCTGCCGCTGGGCTGGCCCGTCGAGGTAGAGGCCCAAGTGGCGCTCAAGCCCTGAAACGCCCTGGAACGCCTTGGGGCGGCCGCAGTCAGGCCTGGTCGGCTTTCTCCTGAAGCTCTTGGCGTTCCCGCTTTTCCTGGCGGCGGCGCCACCGGATTCCGGCGTCGATGAAACCGTCGAGGTCGCCGTCGAAGACGGCCGCCGTGTTGCCGACCTCGTGGTCGGTGCGCAGGTCTTTGACCATCTGATACGGGTGCAGAACGTAGGAGCGCATTTGGTCGCCCCAGGACGCCTTGATGTCCCCCGCCAATTCCTTCTTCTTCGCCGCCTCCTCGGCCTTGCGCAGAACCAGCAAGCGCGATTGGAGCACGCGGTAGGCGGCCGCGCGGTTCTGGATTTGGGACTTCTCGTCCTGCATTGAGACCACAATCCCGGTCGGCAGGTGGGTCATGCGCACCGCCGAATCAGTGGTGTTGACGGACTGGCCGCCCGGACCGGAGGAGCGGAACACGTCGACCTTGATGTCGGATTCGGGGATGTCGATGTGGTCGGTGTCCTCAATCAATGGGATCACCTCGACGGCGGCAAAGGAGGTGTGGCGGCGCCCCTGGTTGTCGAAGGGGGAAATGCGCACCAGGCGGTGGGTGCCGCCCTCCACGGACAGGTTGCCGTAGGCGTACGGCGCGGAGACCTCGAAGGTGACTGATTTGAGGCCGGCCTCCTCGGCGTAGGAGGTGTCCAGCACCTTGACTGGGTAAGCGTGACGCTCGGCCCAGCGCAGGTACATTCGCAGCAGCATTTCCGCGAAGTCGGCGGCGTCCACGCCGCCCGCGCCGGAGCGGATCGTCACCACCGCGAAGCGCTCGTCGTACTCGCCGTTCAGCAGGGTCCTGATCTCCATGTCCGCGAGCGCGGCGCGCGCGCCCGCCAACTCCTGGCGGACCTCCTCCATGGCCTCCGAATCCTCGCCCTCCTCGGCCATTTGGAACAGCACGCCCAAGTCGTCCAGCCGCTGACCCATCGCCTCCAGCTTCTCCAACTCGCCTTGGGCGTGCGACAGCCGCGAGGTCTTGACTTGGGCCCGCCCCGGGTCGTCCCACAGCCCGGGTTCGGCGACCTCGTCAGACAAGCGGGCTATTCTGGCGCGCAGCTCTTGGGGGTCGCTGACCCGCTCAATCGACTCGAAAGTGGAGTTGAGCGCGCGCAAGTCGCCCGCAATATCTTCGGTGGCCATGGCTTCCATGGTAGAACCTGCGGCCGCCGGACCAGCCGTCGCCCGACCGGCCGCAGCCGGCCCCGGCCCAGAATCCGCGCGATTGGCGGCCGCCTCCGTCCGGCGGGCGACCTTCGACGGCCCAATCCGGCAATAGGGTGATCTGTGTGAGCGAACACGGGGACCCACGGCCAAGCGGGCGGCTTGCCGCCCGTCCCCAGGCCGCCCGGCCCGCCGTGCCCCGGCCGCGCCGGCTCGGGCCCCGCCACAGCGACCAATCCGGCCGGGCCGGCAAGGCGCGCCGCGCGGACGGGGGGCGCCGCTTGCGATCGCCCACTCCAGCTTTGGTCGCCTTGGGCGCCATCGGGGCCATTTTGTCCTTGGCGGCCGGCCCGTCGGGGCCCGCCGCCCTCTGCGGCCTGTTCTTGGCCGCCGCCACCGTCAGCGCCGCCACCCTCCCGGTCACCAGCGCGACCGTCGCGTGGCTGGCCTGCGCCTGGTCGCTGGTCAACGGCTGGGGCATTGACCTGCCCGTTTACCTGCTGGTAGGGGTGCCGTTGTGGGGCGTGGCCCGGTACTCGTCGACGCGTTGGGTCCTCGCCGCCACCAGCGCCGCCTGCGCGGGAGGCTTGTTGGCGGCCAGTTACGCCATCATGGAGCCCCTGCCAGTGCGCTGGCTGATCGGCCTGTTCCGGCCTTTCGTGTGGGTTTTGACGGTCGCCACCTGGTCGGAGGCGTTGTTGTTGGCCTTCCCGGTCTGGCTGGCCGCCGCCCTCTTCCTGGGACTGGGGCTGCTGTCACGCGGAATGGAGGCCACCCGCCGCTCGCGGGACGCCTGGGAGGCCAGCCAAGCCCGCTCCAAGATGCTGGACGCCCAGAACGAGTTGGCCGAGGAGCGCACCCGGATTTCGCGCGAGATGCATGACATTGTGGGCCATTCGCTCTCGGTCATGATCGCGCAAGCGGACGGGGGCCGCTACGCGGCGGCGGGCGACCCGGCGGCGGCCGTGCGCGCCCTCGAGGCGATCGCCCAAACGGGCCGTGACGCGCTGTCCGACATGCGCGGCATCGTGCGCGTGTTGCGGGAGGGACCCGAAGACCAAACGGTCCAACTCAAGCCGACCGCCCATGTCAAGGACCTTGAGCAACTGGTCGAGGAGACGCGGAAGACGGGCCTGGACGTGACGCTGGTGCGGGTGGGCAGCCCGCGCAACCTGCCGCCGGGCGTGGGCGCCACCCTGTACCGGGTGGCCCAGGAGGCGCTCACCAACACCCTCAAACATGGGGGCCCCAATGTGGCGGTGTCGGTGACGGAACGGTGGGACGACAACCGGGTTTCCATCACCGTCGCGGACGACGGCCGGGGCGCCGCCGCGCAAACGGACGGCGCCGGCCACGGCCTGATCGGCATGCGCGAACGCGCCGAGATGCTGGGCGGCTCCTTCCAGGCGGGCCCCGGTCCGGGCGGCGGTTTCACGGTCAAGGTCTCCGTGCCCATCCCAAGGCTGTCCCCCGCCGAAGGCCCGCCGCCCGCTTGGCCACGTCCCGCCCACGCTCCGGCCCGGCCCGCCATGACCCCGTCAAGCCCAAGAGAGGAAGCAACTCCACATGGAACCTATTCGCGTGCTGGTGGTCGATGACCAGGAACTGGTCCGTTCCGGTTTCGCCATGGTGATCGATTCGCAAAGCGACATGAAGGTGGTAGGGCAGGCGCGGGACGGCCACAGCGCCCTGCGGGCCGCGCTGGACCAGCCGACCGACATTGTGCTGATGGACGTGCGCATGCCGGGGATGGACGGGATAGCCGCCACCGAACAGATCATCAAGTTGGTCAAACCGCCGCCCAAGGTCATCATTCTGACCACGTTCGACCTGGACGAATACCTGATGGCGGCGATCCGCGCCGGGGCCAGCGGCTTCCTCCTCAAGGACACCCCGCCGGACGACATGCTGGCCGCCATCCGCACGGTGCAGGCCGGGGACGCGGTGATCGCGCCGTCGCCGACAAAGCGTCTGATCGCCCAGGTGGCGGCCGCCACCCCGCCGGACCCGCGCGACATTGCCGCCTTCGACGACCTGACGGAACGCGAGGTCGAGGTCCTGGTCCAGATGGCCCAGGGGCTTTCCAACCAGGAGATCGCCGCCGCCCTCCACGTCGCGGAGACCACCGTCAAGACCCACGTGGGGCGCATCTTGATGAAACTGGAGGCCCGCGACCGCGTCCAGGCGGTGGTCGCGGCCTACCGCGGCGGCTTGGTGCAGCGTTATTCGTAGCCACGCCGCCTTTTGCGGGGGCCTTTGGAAGGGCAAGCGCCCCATGCCGTCATCCCCCGGTAGGAGGCAAGGTCCCGACCACGGCACGATCCGCCCGTCAGGCCGAGCCGGTAACTTCTAGGGCATGCAGCAAGAGACTTCCCAACGCGAGGGCCCGGCGGTCGCCGCCCGCGGGCTGACCAAAATCTACGGCGCGGGCGAAGCCCGCGTGTTGGCGCTCGACTCGGTCGACGTCGACTTCGCCGCCCATTGCTTCACCGCCATCATGGGGCCGTCCGGCTCCGGCAAGTCGACGCTGCTGAATCTGCTGGCCGGGCTGGACACGCCGACCAGCGGCTGGGTCCAACTGGGCGGCAAGGTGTTGACCGGGTTGAGCGACAACGTGTTGACCGCCTGGCGGCGGCGGCATGTGGGCTTCGTCTTCCAGAACTTCAATTTGCTGCCCATGTTGACGGCGGCGCAGAACATCCGCCTGCCCCTCGACTTGGCGGGCGAGCCGGTGGACCCGGAGTGGTGGGACACCGTGGTGGACGCTTTGGCGTTGCGGGACCGGCTCAGCCACCGGCCCAGCGAGATGTCGGGCGGCCAGGGCCAGCGGGTGGCCCTCGCCCGCGGCCTGATCACCCGCCCGGACGTGATCTTCGCGGACGAGCCGACCGGCAACCTGGACACCCGCTCCGGTTTCGAGGTGCTGAGCTTCCTGCGCCAGTCGGTGCGGGAGTTGGGGCAGTCCGTGGTGATGGTCACCCACGACCCGGCGGCGGCCGCCTACGCGGAGCGCGTGGTGCTGCTGGCGGACGGGCGCCTGGCGGGCGAAATCCTGCATCCGACCAAGGAGTCGGTGTTGGGCGCGCTGGACGAGTTGACCACGGTCGTCAAGGTCTGAGGCACGGCCATGCTCGGTTTCACTTTGCGGCAACTGCGGATGTCGCTGCGCCAGGTGGCGGGCGGCGCCATGGCGATCGTGGTCGCCACCGGTTTCATCGCGGCGGCCATGGCCGGCTCGGCGGTGATGAACGACACGGTCGACAACATCATGAGGGAGCCGTACGCCGGGGCGGACCTGGTGGTGGGCCGGGCGGATTACTACGACGCCCAATACCTGCCCCCCACGGCCGCCGATGACGTGCTGGCGGATCCGCAGGTGGCCGACGCGTTCCGGTCGGTCGCCATCTCGGGCGAGGCCTCCGCCGACAAGCGGCGCGAATGGGTCATGATGCGGTCCGCCTCCAACGCGCCCGCCTTCGCGGCCTGGCCGGTCGACCAGGGCCGCGAGCCGTCCAAGGCGGGCGAGGCGTCCGTGGCGGCGTCGCTGGCCAAACGCCTGCGTGTGGGCGTCGGCGACCAAATCGACTTGGCGGTCACCGTCTTCGGCGAGCCGGTGGCGACCGACCTGGCGGCGGCCGGCGGCGGGTCGGACGAACCCAGCCTGGCCGGGGAGGCGGACGCCCAGGCGGCGACCGAGTTGACGGCATCGCCGGCTCCTGTCGACGAGGAGGAGGCGGCCGCTGGCCAGGACGAGCCGCCGGTGGAGGAACCCGCGTACGAGGAGCGCGTCACCGCGCTGACGGTGACCGGGCTGTTCGACGATTCGGCGCCGACCTTCCTCACCAGCCGGCCAAACATCCTGACGCCGCCGGAGACGCTGGCGCTGCTCGGAGTGGACCAGGCCAACGCCGACTACTCCGTCCCGGGCGCGTTGTTGATCGACTTGGCGGACGGAGTCGAAGACTCGCCGCAGGTGCGCCAGCAGATCTTCGACACCGTCTCGGCGGCTTGGCAGGGCACCGACTGGGCCGCCGAATGCCCCGGAGGCTTCAAACTGCTGTCCAAAGGCGACCAGTGGCGGGACGGCAACTACGACTTGTGCTCCGTCC
>JAITFE010000120.1 GCA_031281585.1 Bifidobacteriaceae bacterium
GGGTTTCGGCCCGCTTCGGGGAGTTCCGGACAGGCGCCCGGTCGGGCCCGGAACGGCGCGGGCCGCCGACCTGCGACGATGCCGTGGGGCCAGCCGCCCCCGGGCCCGGCGGTTGTCCGTTTCTCCCCGAAGCGGCGGGTTTTGGCTCGCTTCGGGGAGTTCCGGACAGGCGCCCGGTCGGGCCCGGAACGGCGCGGGCCGCCTACCTGCGACGATGCCGTGGGGCCAGCCGCCCCGGGCCCGGCGGTTAGACCAGCATCAGTTCCGGCTCCATTTGCGGGTCGGACGGGCGCACCACGGCGCGCTCGGCGGGGCCGTCATACATGGACAGCGGCCGGATCAGTTGGTTGGCCTGCAACTGCTCCATGATGTGCGCGGTCCAGCCCGTGACGCGCGACGCGACGAACAACGGCGTGAACGTGGCCGTGTCGAAGCCCATCAGGTGGTACGCCGGCCCGGACGGGTAGTCGAGGTTCGGCTGGATGCCCTTGCGGGCGTCCATCGCCTGGTTCAAGGCGTCATAGAGCTCCGCCATGTCGGGCCGTTCGCAATGGTCGATCAACTGGTCAAGGGCCGCCTTCATTGTGGGCACCCGCGAGTCGCCGTTCTTGTAGACGCGGTGCCCAAAGCCCATGATCTTGCGTTTGGCCGCCAAGGCCCGGTCCAACCAGTCTTCAGCCCGGTCCGCGCAGCCGATCTCCTCGAACACGTCCATCACCGCCTCGTTGGCGCCGCCGTGGAGCGGGCCCTTCAGAGCCCCGATCGCGCCGGTCACCGCCGAATACAAATCGGACAGCGTGGAGGTGATGACCCGTGCCGTGAAGGTGGAGGCGTTGAACGAGTGCTCGGCGTAGAGCACCATGGACACGCGGAAGCAGTCGACCACTTTCTGGTCCGGCACGTCCCCGAAGGTCATGCGGAGGAAGTTCGAGCAGTAGTCCAGGTCCTCGCGCGGCGCGACCACGCCCTGGCCGCGGCGGCGCCGCTGGTCGTAGGCCACAATCGCGGGGATCTGGGCGAACAGCCGCAGCGCTTTGGCCTGGTTGGAGGATGGGGTCTGGTCCCAGGCGTTCGGGTCGGTGGTGCCCAGGTAGCTGACCGCCGTGCGCAGCACGTCCATGGGGTGCGCGGTCAGCGGGATCGCGTCGATCACGGCCTTCATGTGGGCTGTCATGGCGCGCTGCGACCTTTCGACCTCGGAGAACACCTCCAGCTGCGCCCCGGTCGGCAGTTCGCCGTTCCAGAGCAGGTAGGCGACTTCCTCGAAGGAGCATTTCTCGGCCAACTCCTGGACCGGGTAGCCGCGGTAGAGCAGCGAGTTCGTCTCCGGGTTGACGCTGGAGACAGCGGTGGTGTCGACAATCACGCCGTAAAGGCCTTTACGTATTTCAGTCATGTCCGGTTCCTCGTTTCATTTGGTTAGGCATGAGCCTAAGAAGGCAGCGCTGAGCGCAGTCGGGGGAACCGGGGGAGGTTGGGGCAAGTGGCAGCGGCTCTGACGGTCGTGTTTGCACGATGCCGTCCGGTCGCCCAGAGCGCATGTGGCCGCGCCTCGCAACTTGTCTTGCCATGCTAACACCTGAAATTGGCAATGCTGGCGCAAAGGTGCGAACATGGTCTGGAGGTGCCGCTCCAACGGGCGGCGCCTCCAGCGGACCGCGACCCGCAGGGGCCGCTCGCAAGGCCTTGGCGGCGCGGTCTTTTCGGACGAACTCCCCCTTCTTCCGTCCGCTGCCGCCGCCCGGGCGCGCCCGGGCCCGCACACAGCCGACCAGCAGCCAGAAAGAAGGTTCCAGGTGATAACCCACCAGGTGCGAGTCCAAGAACACGGCCAATCCCTTGAGCGGGCGGAGCAATTGGCCTGGAAGATCGCCGATGTCGCGGCCGACCGGGCGCCAATCCTCCCCGAAGTCAGGGAAATGGTGATCAACCGGGTGATCGACAACGCCGCCGTGGCGGCGGCCTCCCTGAACCGGCCGCCGGTGGCGGCCGCCCGCGCGCAGGCCGAGGCGCACCCCTACGATCCGGGTTCGACGGTGTTCGGCCTCACCTCCGATCAGCGCTACTCCCCGGAATGGGCGTCATGGGCCAATTCGGTGGCGGTCCGCGAACTCGACTTCCACGACACTTTCCTGGCGGCGGAGTATTCGCATCCGGGCGACAACATCCCGCCCTTGACGGCCGTGGCGCAACACAGGCGACTGGACGGCGCGGCGCTGCTAGACGGCATTGTGACCGCGTATGAGATCCAAGTCGACCTGGTCAAGGCGATTTCGCTGCACGCCCACAAGATTGACCACGTGGCGCACTTGGGCCCGTCCGTCGCGGCGGGGCTGGGCGCCATGCTGCGGCTGCCGGCGGCCACCATCTACCAGGCGATCGGCCAGGCGCTGCATTGCACCACGGCCACCCGGCAGTCCCGCAAGGGCGAGATCTCGTCTTGGAAGGCGTACGCGCCGGCGCTGGCCGGCAAGGTCGCCATCGAGGCGGTGGACCGGGCCATGCGCGGTCAGGGCTCGCCGTCCCCGATCTACGAAGGCGAGGACGGGGTGATCGCCTGGCTCTTGGACGGTCCCGATGCCGACTACCTGGTCCCGCTCCCGGAGCCCGGCGAGCCGAAGCGCGCCATCCTGGACACCTACACCAAGGAGCATTCGGCCGAATACCAGGCCCAGGCCTGGATCGACCTGGCCCGCCGGCTGCGGGCCCTCTACCCGGAGGCGGCGGACCCGGCGCGGGTCGAATCGATTGTGATCGCGACCTCGCACCACACGCATTACGTGATCGGCTCCGGGTCCGGCGACCCGCAGAAGTACGACCCGTCCGCTTCACGTGAAACGCTGGACCACTCGATCCCGTACATCTTCGCGGTGGCGCTGCAAGACGGCGCGTGGGACCATGTCGGCTCCTACTCCCCGGAGCGGGCCGCCCGCCCGGACACGGGGGCGCTGTGGCGCAAGATCACCACGGTCGAGGACCCGGACTGGACGCGGCGCTACCACTCCAACGACCCGGCTGAGAAGGCCTTTGGCGGCCGGGTCGAGATCACCTTGGCGGACGGGCGGGTGATAGTCGACGAGATCGCGGTGGCGGACGCCCATCCGCTGGGTGCAAGGCCCTTTGGGCGGGCCGAATACGAGCACAAGTTCCGCTCGCTGGCGGCCGAGGCCCTCGCCCCGGCCGAAATGGACCGCTTCTTGGACTTGGCCGCCCGACTCGACAAGCTGAGCCCCGACGAGGTGGGGCAGTTGACCATCACCGCCCGGCCCGACTACCTGGCCGGCCTGCGCCAAGGGGGCCTGTTCTGATGATGTACTCGCGGGTGGCCCCCTCGGCCAAGCGGGCGGCGCTGCGCGGCGCTTTGGCCTCCGGCCAAATCCAGCGCTTCCCCGGCGCCTTCAATCCCCTCAGCGCGCGGCTGATCCAGGCCAAGGGGATGGAGGGGGTGTACGTCTCCGGGGCGGTGATCGCCGCGGACCTGGGCCTGCCGGACATCGGCCTGACCACGTTGACCGAGGTCGCCACGCGGGCGGGGCAGATCGCCCGGATGACGGACCTGCCCGTCTTGGCGGACGCCGACACGGGCTTCGGCGAGCCCATGAACGTGGCGCGGACGGTCCAGACCATGGAGGACGCGGGCCTGGCCGGCATCCACATCGAGGACCAGGTCAACCCCAAACGCTGCGGCCATTTGGACGGGAAGCAGGTGGTTGACCTGGGCGCGGCCCTGGGGCGGGTCAAAGCCGCCGTGGAGGCGCGCCGCGACCCGGATTTCCTGATCATGGCCCGCACGGACGCGCGCGGGGTGTCCGGCCTTGACGCGGCCGTGGACCGCGCCAAGGCCCTGGTGGACGCGGGGGCGGACGCCGTCTTCCCGGAGGCCATGGCCTCCCTGGAGGAGTTCGCGGCGGTCCGGGCCGCCGTGGACGTGCCCGTGCTGGCCAACATGACCGAGTTCGGCAAGTCCGAGTTGTTCACCGTCCAGCAACTCGCGGACGTCGGGGTCAACCTGGTCATTTTCCCGGTCTCGCTGCTGCGGTTGGCCATGGGCCTGGCCTCGAGGGCGCTGGACCAAATCGCCGCGACGGGCTCGCTGTCCAACTGCGTGCCCCGCATGCAGACCCGGGCGCAGCTCTACGACCTGCTGGATTACCAGTCCTACGCCCAATTCGACGACACGGTCTTCAACTTCCAGTCCTAACCGGAAACGGGGACGGGTGGAGCAGCGCCGCCAGGGTTTCGTAGCGGCCCTGCCAGCCCCATTCTTGGCGCACCCATTCGCGGCCGGCCGCGCCCATGGCCGCCGCGCGCTCCCTGTCGTCCAGCAACTCGGCGACCCGGGCGGTGACCGGCCGCCAGCCCCGCCCGTCAACCACGAAACCGGTCTTGCCCTCCAGGACCGCGTCCGGCGCGCCGCCCGAGTCGCCGGCCACCGCTGGCACGCCCGCCGCCTGCGCCTCCAGGTAGACAATGCCCAGGCCCTCCACCTCCAAGTTGAACAGCCGCGACCGGCACGGCATGGCGAAGACCGAGGCGGCCGCGTACAACTCGGCCAGTCGCGCGTCCTCCACGCGGCCGGCCAGCACAATCGAGTCCGCCGCCGGGCTGGCGGCGGCCATCGCGCGGAGCTTCGCCTCATACGGCCCCGTGCCGGCGATCACCAGCCTGGCCTCCGGATGGGCGGCCGCCACCTTCGGCCAGCCCTGGATCAACCGGTCCTGGCCCTTGCGCGGCACCAGCCGCGAGACGCACAGGACCACCGGGCCGTCTCCCAACGCCAAGGCGGCGCGGGCGCGGGCGGCGGCGGCGGGCGACCGGACGGCATCGGCGGCGGGGAAGGCCACCCCCGCGCAAAGCTTGACCATGCGGGCGCGGGCGGCGGGGGAGAACGCGCCGGCGATCCGCCGGCCGGTGTAATCGGTCAGGTAAGTGACCACGTCCACGCTGTCGCCAATCCGGCGCAGGGCCTGCCGGGCGCCCGGCGCGGCCGCCCACCAGACCTCGTGGCCGTAGGTGGTGGCGACGGTGCGGCCCACCTCCACCCGCCGGGTCAACTCGCGCGCCATCAGCGCGAACGGGGCGGCGGCGCCAAACCAGATCGCGTCGGCGCGCACGTCGCGGGCCACTTGGGCGGCGAAAGCCGCCACCTTCTTGGTGGGCCACAGCGTGCGGTCCGGGTGGCGGACCACCTGATAGGGCAGCGAAGAATCGGCGCGGGCGGTCTCCTCGGGGGTGAAAGGCGCCCGCGTGGAGGCCAGGACCGTGACCTGGTCCGGCGGGAACCGGCCGACCAGTTCGGCGATGAAGGTCTCAATCCCGCCGAACGTGGGCGGGAAATCGTTCGTTATCACCAGCGTGTGCATGTTGCTCCCCCCGCGAAACGGGGACGGTACCTATTGCCGGCCGGCCGGAAATAGGTACCGTCCCCGTTTCCGTTAGAACCGCGAACGGCCGATCACCTCTTCGGCGATCTGGACCGCATTGAGGGCGGCGCCCTTGCGCAGGTTGTCGCCCACCACGAACATGGCCAGGCCGCGCCCGTCCGGAACCGACTGGTCCGGGCGGATGCGTCCCACGTAGACCGGATCCCGGCCGGTCGCCTCCAGCGGGGTCGGCACATCGGCCAAGACCACGCCCTTCGCCACGCTCAGCAGCAGGCGCGCCTCGGCCGGGTCGATCGGCCGCTCGAACTGGGCGTTGATCGCCAGCGAGTGCCCGGTGAAGACCGGCACCCGGACGCAGGTGCCGGAGACGGCCAAGTCCGGGATGTCCAGGATGCGGCGCGACTCGTCCCGCAGTTTCTTCTCCTCCGTGGTCTCCCCCAGCCCGTCATCCACCGCCGAGCCGGCCCAGGCCAGCACGTTGAACGCGATCGGGGCAATGTAGGCGACCGGATCGGGGAAGTTCACGGCGTGGCCGTCCAACCTCAGCCCCGCCAGATCCTGGGCCGCCGCCGCCCGGGTTTGCACGTCCAGTTCCTCAACCCCGGCGGGGCCGGTCCCGGAGACCGCCTGATACGAGGAAATCACCAGGCGGCGCAGACCAGCCGCGTGATGCAGCGGCGCCAACACCGGCATGGCCGCCATGGTGGTGCAGTTCGGGTTGCCCACAATGCCCTTCGGGGCGTCCTTGGCCAAGGCGCCGTTGACCTCCGCCACCACCAGGGGCACTTCCGGGTCCATCCGCCAAGCCGACGAGTTGTCGATCACCAGCGCCCCGGCGGCCGCGAACCTGGGCGCCAGTTTCCGCGAGGCGCCCGCGCCCACCGAGAACAACGCGAGGTCGATGCCGTCCGGCGAGTCGGCGTCCGCGTCCTCCACCACGACCTCCCGGCCCGCGAAAGACAGCGTCCGGCCGGCCGAACGGGCCGACGCGAAGAAACGGATCGACCGCACCGGGAACTCGCGCTCCTCCAACAGGGTCCGCATGACGCCGCCCACCTGGCCGGTCGCGCCGACCACCGCCACGTCGTGGCCCGATTCGCCAATCCTCATCTTCCAGTCCCTCCGTAAACCACGGCCTCGCCCTCCGCCGAGTCAAGTCCGAACGCGGTGTGGACCGCCCGCACGGCCCGCGCCAGATCATCCCGTTCGGTGACCACCGAAATCCGGATTTCCGAGGTCGAGATCATCTCAATGTTGATCCCCGCGTCGCTGAGCGCGGCGAACAGCCGCGCCGACACCCCAGGATGGGACCGCATTCCCGCCCCGATCAGGGAGAGCTTGCCGATCCGCCCGGAGTACTCGAGGCGCTGAAAGCCGAGGTCCTCCCGACCGGCCTCGAGAGCGTCCACCACGGCGGCGGCATCGTCGCTCGGCAAAGTGAACGAAATGTCGGTGCGGCCCGTGATCTCCGTCGAGACGTTCTGAACGATCATGTCGATGTCCGCGCCCGCCTCCGCGACGAGTTGGAACACGGCGGCGGCCTTGCCGGGCACGTCCGGGATGCCGATCACGGTGATCTTGCCTTGGCTGGAGTCATGCGCGACCCCGGAGATGAGAGGCTGTTCCACTTGGCCGTTCTCGCTTCCTGAACTGTTTGAACTCGCTGAACTGTAAGTCTGGTCGGGCGAAATGGGGAAGGTGGCGGCCCCTTCCACGATCAACGTGCCCGGCCGGTCGGAAAAGCTCGACCGGACGTGAAGGGGCACGCCGTACCGGCGCGCGTACTCGACCGAGCGCAGGTGCAGCACCTTGGCGCCGGCGGCCGCCATTTCCAGCATTTCCTCATGGGCTATCACCGGTATGCGGCGGGCCGCCGGAACCGTCCGGGGGTCGGCCGTGAACACGCCGTCCACATCCGTGTAGATCTCGCAGACGTCCGCCCCGAGCGCCGCCGCGAGGGCCACGGCGGTCGTGTCGGAGCCGCCCCGCCCCAAAGTGGTCACGTCTTTGGTGGTCTGCGACACCCCTTGGAACCCGGCCACGATGGCCACGGCCCCGTCATCCAGGGCACCCCTGATCCGGCCCGGCGTCACATCGATAATCCTGGCCCGCCCGTGTTCCGCGTCGGTGATCATCCCCGCCTGCGAACCGGTGAAGGAGCGCGCCTCGTGTCCCGTGTCGGAGATGGCCATGGCCAGCAACGCCATGGATATCCGCTCGCCCGCGGTCAGCAGCATGTCCAACTCGCGGGCCGGCGGGTTTGGCGAGACGGCTCCCGCCAGGTCGATCAGTTCGTCCGTGGTGTCCCCCATGGCGGAGACCACCACCACGACCTCGTGCCCGGCCGCCCGGTAGGCCGCGATCCGCTTGGCCACCCTCAGCACGCTGGCGGCGTCCGCCACCGACGAACCGCCGTACTTCTGCACCACCAGGCCCAACGCCGTCCGCCTTTCCGATTGGACTCCACGCGCCGGCCCCGTCCGGGCCGCCGTCGCCGCTTGCGGCTCCAAAGGCCGCCCGCCAGATTGTCCCACAAAGGCGCGGTCAGCGCTCGGACCCCAATCCCGTGCCCGATGCCGTCCGGTCACCCGCCCGGCGCCCCCGCCGTTACCAGCCCGCCGCCTTGGGCCTAGGACGGTGGCTTTTCCGCCACCGTTCTAGCCTTGGCGTAGCCGGCGCAGACCCCAGAAGTCGCGCAGCGCGCGACGGCCGATCCCGATGATCTTCGGGATGTTGATCGAGTTGGTGCCGCCCTGACGGGGGCGGAAAGTGACGGGCGCCCAGCGCACTTTGCGCCCTTGCTGGATCAGGCGGACTGTGAGCAGCACATTCGCCAGATTGTGATCCGGCGGGATGGTCGCCATGGCCTGACTCAGGGCTTCCGCTTTGATCAGCCGGAACGGGCAGTTCGCGTCTGGGGCCTTGACCTTGAAGACCACCCGCACCACGGCCTTGAGGACCTTGGTGACAATCACCCTTGAGAAGCCGTCCTGGCGGCCCCGCCGCCAGCCGATCAACGCGTCGGCGGTGTCCCGCCGCTTCCAGAAGGCCGGGAACTCGCCCGGCACCGTCTGCCGGTCCGAATCGGTCTGGAAAACCCAGTCGGCGCCTTGCTCCACCGCGCAGCGGTACCCGTACAGGAGAGTCGCGCCGTGTCCGGAATTGGGTTTGGTCAGGGGCAAGAGCACGTCGCCGTGGCGCTCGCGCAATTCCTCCAACAGTTTGAAGGTGTTGTCCTTCGAGCCGTCGTCAATCACGACCAAGCGCGCCTCGGGGCCAGTCGCCGCAATGACCGGAACCCATTCGTCCACCAGTTCCGCGATGTTGTCCGCTTCGTTGTAAGCGGGCACCACTGCATACAGCACGTCATTCATCATTGGCTCCTGTCTTGTCCACGCCGCCGCCCAAAGTGGCCTGGGGCGGGGCGGACGCAACCGACGCTGGGTCCTTTTCCACGGCATCGGGCAAAACGGTGGCGGCTTTCGCGTTCCCGCCGGGGCCGGGCGAGGCGGCGGCGCGGGGACGCTCCAGCCAACGGGCGCGGAACGTCACCAACTTGTTGAGTGTGAATTGGTAGGCGGCCACGACAACGATCGAGAAGAGCTTCACCCAGGTCTCGTCGAGGTCCATCCGCTCGACCCCAACCCACAGGATCAAACTGGACAGAGCCCACCCGGACCAGCCGACGCAAAGAAACACCACGGCGCGTCGCCTCAAGAAGTCGGTTCGCCGGAAATTGAAAAACGCGTTGCACAGGAAACTGATCGCAATTCCCAGGTTGACGCTCACCAGATTGGCCACCAACAACGCGAAGTCGGCCTCGCGCAAGGCACGGAAAGCCAAGAAATCGCAGCTGGCGGCGACCAAACCGAAGACGCCGTAAAGGAGAACCTGGCGGATGAACGGCCAACGGGTGACCGTGTGTATGAAAGTTCCAGCCGCTCCCACGTCCCACCCTTCCAAGTCAAACGACGGCGGTCCGCTCGCGTGGAATGGGCGGACGCCCAGCCACCCTAGCACGGCCCCTCGCGGGTCCCGTCCTCACTTGTCCCGGGTCCCGGTTTTGGGATCTGGCCAGGCCCCCGAACCGCCGGGCCGCCGAGCCGGGCGGGGTGACTCAACCCCCTGGTGGCGTCCAGCGCCCAAGGATCGGCTCCCCGGCGGCGCCCACCGACGGGCCTTCGCTCTTGTGGTCCCCGCACGCCAGGTTTACCTGGTCAAAGGGAACCGGCGGGGTCGGCTCGTCGCCGCGCCCGGCCGTCCCAAACTGGAACCACAGCAACACGCACGCCGCAGCCAGGGCGGCAACTCCCGCCAACGCCCGCGTTGCCCGCCCGCGCCACGGGGGAGCGCACAGCCAGGCCCCCGCTGCCAAGGCGATCAGCCCAATCCCGGCCGACCACTGCTGGTTCAGGGCCGACCGCCCGCTTTCCACCAGCGGATTCCAGCCGCCCAGGTGCCAGCCGGCCTCAACGCCGAGCCTCCCGCCCAGAATCACCGCGCCCAGGATCCCGAACACCAGCGCCAATCCGTCCAATGCCCGCCGGGGGCCGCGGCCTCCAAAAGCGAGGGCAGCCATGCGCCGCAGCGCCCAGCGGTCCCTTTCGGCCCACTCGCGGGCCGGCCGCAAGTGGTTGAAGACGCCGAGCGCCACGACGTGGGTTCCCAGTTCGTCTTGGCCGCCGGCCGCCGACGCGCGTTCCAGGCGGGCTGCGGAGGCCCGCAGGGGAGCGGACGCCTCTGCCGCGCGGCGGGCTTCCCCGGCCCAATCCCGCCCGGGCGAGGCCGGCCGTGCGTCCTCAGCCATTCCCCGGCCCGTCGCCCGCGCACATTTGGTATTTGGCCGTGAAATCGGCCAGCGTGGTGAACTGGGCGGTCTGCTCGGCCGGGCCCGCCAAGCTGAACATTGCCACCTCGTCGGCCACCCCGAGGTTTGCGGGAGTCTCCGCAGCCTGCGCCCGCTCCTCGCCAGCGGGCGAGTTGCTCCCGGGCTCGCTTCGCTCCACCCCGCGCGACCACCACAAGAGCCCTTCGGGCGTCCCGTCCGTGTCGCACAGGCTTCCGCGCCCCACAATCCCGCCGTCCAGGCTGACGCTGGTCAGGCGCTCCCCGTCCCGGTAGGCGAGCAGACGCTGGCCGCCCGCGTAGCGGTTCCAGCGCGCCTTGAGGGCCTCGGCTTGGGATCCGACTCGCGCTTGGCCGTCCTCTTGGCCTGGTTCTTGGCCTGCTTCTTGGCCGATTTCCCAGCCGCCCGCGCAGGTGTAGGCGTGGGCGCTCGCCGAATCGGCGCTGACGGCCGCCGTCCAGACGTAATACCGGTGGTCGCCCAGGTCAATGTAGTTCCTGGCCTCTCCAGTGGCCGGGTTCGCGGCGACCGCCAGGCCGCACGCGCTGACGTCGTTCTCGCGCAGCCACAGGACCCCTCCTTCGCCGACGGCTGGCGCGATCCGGAAATCGGGCGGAGCCACGCCGACTGCCTCCACTGTTGCCTCCCGGTCTGTCCAGACCGCCAGCGCGGTCGGATAGCCCAAAATGCAGGCGGCGAGCACGGCGCCGGCCGCGAGCAGGTGCGCCCGCCGTCCGCGCCACGGCGGCGTGAACAGCACAAAGCACGCTGCAACCGCCACGATCAACAGCGTGCCCGCCAGGAAATGCGGCAGCAGATAGCTCGACGGCCCCTCCAGCCGGAGGGTCAAGGCGCCCAGCGGCTCGCCGGCCCCCGACCGCATGGCGTCACGCATGCCGGGCGGCGCCGAAAGCGCCGCCGGGAACAAGAACGTGTCGCGGAGAAGGTACTTCCCCACCCAGCCGGGCACGGCGACGGTGGCTACCAACGCCATAGCTGATAACGCCACCAACTGGTCGGCCAGCCAGCGCCGGTCCTCGCGCCGTTCCCGCGGTCCGCCCACCGCCCGGGCGGGCGCGGCCTGGCCGAACGGGCGCCGCAAGGCCGACCGCCGCTCGCGGCGGGCGGCCTTTTCCAGCGCTGGCTCCGCGGCCGCCGCCTGCGCCAGCACCGCCCGCGCGACCACCACCGTGCCCAGGTCGTCGCCGTCCGCCGCCTCGGCCTGGCGGGCGAGGGCCGCCGCCTCCGGTTGGAAGTCCGAGCGAAACCGGCGAAGACGCCTGGTGGCCCGGGCGGCGCGATGCATCCTCCAATGGTGCCCCCAGTCCGTCAGCGGGGCCAAGCGGCGGCGGCTTTCGCGACCCGCCTTTCCCGGGGCCGGGCGCAGCTCTTGGCGGCGGTCCGAGCCGGCCGCCTGACTATTCAGGCTTGCACACGGGGAAACGCTCCCAGAAGTCGGGGACCGGGAGCATGTCGAGCGACTCCGCGTAAGGGTCGGCAATGCGGTAGAAGTACATTTCGCCGGCCGGTGTCGAGTACTGCACGGAACGCCAGATTATGCCGGCCTCCGTGCCGTCCGTGTCGCACAACTGGCCCTCGCCCACCTCGAAGCCGCCGAGCCGGAGCAGGCTGAGCGGACGCGAGTCGAAGCGCCGCTGATCAGCGGAGCCGTCGGCCGGGCCGCCGTCCCAAGCGATGAGAGCGTTCCCCCATGTGTCGTAGTCGTCAGACCAGTGGCGGCTGCCGGGCTCCGGCTCGCCAGCCCAAAGCAGGTAGACAAAATAGACTGCGCCGTCCACCTCGATTGAGGCGGGTTCCAGCTTCCGGAAATGGCTGCGAGGAGGTTCAAAGTCCGGGTCAGTGCCCCAAGGGTCCAGCCAGCCGACGGACGCAGGCCTCGCGGGTTCCGGCTCAGGTTGCATGGACCACAGCCACCACAGGGTCAACGGGCAGACCATCAAGTTAAACAGTCCAATCCCGACCCAACCGGCCCGGTCGCGCCATGGCGGCAAAAGCATCCAAACGGCCAGCGCCAGGCCTATCAGCGCCCAACCGGCCACGACCTGCCCGCTCTTGTCCCCGCCCATGGCCAACCACTCGATATAGGCGGACGCCTGCACCGCCAATTCGCCTGCGATTGGCGCGAGCAGCGCGGCCACCAGGGCCAACGCCAGAAGCCACCGGTCGACCGCTCCATGGACCGCCACTCCCGCCGCGCGAACCGCTCGGGCCGCCCGCTCGACTGCCCGGCCCAAACGCCGAGCCGCCCCGGTCCCACCCAGAATGGCCCAACGCGCCAAGACAGCCCGCCCCACAACGTGGGTCCCGATGTCGTCCGGGCCAGACCGGCGGACCTGCTCAGCCAGCACCCGGTCCGGACCCGAGAGCCCACGCCACCCCGCCAGCCGGACCGCCTCGCGAGTCCAGCGGGAGACGGCGGGCCGGGGTCCCAGCGGCGAATGGCGTCGGCTCACAAGCACATCCTGTGCTGGTCTACGAAGCCCGCGAGGGTGGCGATCGCCGGTCCGTCTCGCCAAGCCAGGTCCGCGAAGCGGAAATGGATCACAACCTGATCCCAGCCGCCGCCGATCTTCATTCTCGCCAAAGACCACCAGACAAGGCCCTCCGGCGTGCCGTCCGTGTCGCACAGCCAGCCCTTCCGGGCCACCCCGTCGACCAACTCGAAACGGGCGATTTCCGTCCAGTCGCGGTAGACGACCACACGGTTGCAGGCGGCGGCGTCCGCATAGTAGTAGTCGGTGTCCGGATCGTGATAAACGGCGCGGACGTAGTAACGATGGCCGTCAAGCTCGATCAAGTCGGATTCGCCCCGGCCGCCGGCGGCATCCACTGTGGCCACTGCCAGGCCGCATCGAGCCGGGACGTTGCCATAAGCTTCGACGACTTTCGATTGGTGGCTCTTGGCTTGATAGGGTGCCACGCCGATCGACTCGGCCGCCGCCTCTCGCTCCTCCCACAGCCCAAGCACGGCCGGATAGGCGGCCACGCATCCGATCAGCGCCGCCCCGGCCGCCGCCAAGTGGCGCCAGCGACCCCGCCAGGGCGGGATCGCGCTGACGGCCGCGGCGGCGAGCGCGGCCAGTAAGAGAGCCCCGGCGAAGTAGTCCACCCAATCGAACACCTGGTCGGCTTGGCCCACCGGCCAAAGGCCGCCGGGCGTGAGGCTGTCGCGCAGTGCGTTGCGCACGCTGCCCGGCGCTTCAAACCCTGGCGGGAACAACGTGCTGTCACGCCCAATCCACCGGCCGACAGCCGTTGGCACCACTACTGTCACCAGCGCTGCCAACGCCGCGATCGCGATCCACCGATCCGCAGCCAGCCGCTTGCTGGCGCGCCTTTCACGGGCGTCGCGGAGTTCCTCCGCCTGCCGCTGTTGTTCCCGGTCGCGAACTTCTTGTAGCACCGCGCCGGCAACCGCGTACAGGCCGAGTTCGCCGTCCGGCGCGGCCACGACCTGCCGCACAAGCCCGCCGAGGTTGGATGCGCCTGCCGCAGCGCCCACGAATCTGTCCGCCGCGAGCTGACGGGCGCGCGTCTGCCACCGCTCTGGGCCGTCAAGCGCGGCCGCGCGGGGCACTTCGCTTCCGCCCACGTCGCTGCCGTCCTGGTTCCGTCAGGCCTGCGGCCGCGCCGGGCTGCCCTCGTTTTCCAGTTCGGCCCGGCGCAGCGCTTCCAAGAACAATTCGGGCAGAGCGTCCCGCCAAGCCCGGCGGCCCACCTGCGCAAGGTTGCCCGGCAAGGGGGCGATCGCCGAATCGGCCTGGTCTTTCCATTTGCTCAGCCAATAATCAGCAGTCGCCAACTCTTGCGCCCCCAAGGCCTCGGCATACGCGGTCAGAACGCCTTCCGCGAGGACCGCCTCGAGCCAATCGAGGGCCCCGCCGTCGCCTTTCGCGGCCGCTTTGACCCGCTTGTCCAAAGTGTTCCGGTCCAAGACCGCGCCGCCAAACGTAAGCGGTCCTTCGGGGTCCAAAAACGCCTGAAGGCGGATGATCTTTGCCCCCGCGCCCTCGCCGGAACTCACAACCCGTGCGGCCTCCGCGCCGCCGGGAAGGTGTCGCAGGAACGCGATCAGCTTCTCGTCGGGACGGCCGGCCAGCGCGTTGGCGGCGTCTTCCGCATGAAGGCGGAGTTGGCGCGCCAACTCCGGACCGGTCTGGATCACCGCCGGGCTCCAACTGGGGCGAAATCTGCTGCGGGCAGGGCCGCCCGCCGCCACGCCCTCGCCCGCTCCGTCCCCGGCCAGACCCGCGGCCGCCCTGCCCGGCGAAGCCACTTCCGGCGATTCGCCCCGCAGCCAAGCGGTCACCTCCTCCTGGCCCCAGCGGTCTTCCCGTTCCCAGGTCAACAGGCCGTCGCAGAGCAGCCGCCACCTGTTGTCCCCGACCAATTCGGTCGAATAGTCGCCATCTTGGCACCTGGACCTGGCGTCTTCTTCGGTGACCGGCGAACCGTCCGCCAAGGCGAACAATTGGCGGCCGGTGTAAAACTCGTAGACCATTGCGCCCAGCGAAAACCAGTCCGATTTCTGCGAGGACTTCTGTGTGTAGACCTCGGGCGCGGCGTAATGCCAGGTTCCCTTCACGGTGGTGGTCACATGGGTGACCGCTTGTTGGGCACGCGCCAAGCCGAAGTCCGCTAGCACCAGGTCCAGCGGGTCCGCTGACCGGACCAGCACGTTGCTCGGTTTGAGGTCGCGGTGCGCAATGCCCTGCCCCAGGGAATGCAGGTAGTCCAGCGCGTTTGCGATTTGTTCGACCGCTGCGGCCAAGAGGCCGTCCGGGAGCCGGCCGCCTTGAGCCTCCACCCATTCCCGCAGGGAGCCCAGTCGGCAGCGCTCTTGGAGCTCCCAGGTGCCGTCCGCCGCGTCGTGGAAGTCGATCAGCCGCACAATGTGCTCCGGGTCCGCCGACTGGAGAAGGCGCATGGCGAACGGATCGGGTGTCAGACCCGCGCGGTACCACTTAAGGATGACCTCTTCGCCGGTCTGCCGGTCCACCAGCAGCGCGATGTCCGCCTCGCCGCCTGACGCCCGCAGGTCGCCCAAGTATTCGTACCGCTCGCCGAGGGGGACGGGCAGGCTCAGCCGCTTGGCCTGCGGCACCCGGCTGTTCGGCTCCCGGCGGGTGACGGCCTCCGCCCGCGCTGGCCCGTCTCCCCGCTCTGACCCGTCCACCCTGGTCGGATTGTCCGCCCGCCCGCTCCCGTCGCTCCGCCCCTGGCTTTCCCTTGCCCGCCCCTGGCCCGGGGGCTCCCGCCTGGTCGGTTGGGCGGTGTCGGCGTTGGGCTCGCCGGGCATCAGAGCTCGTCTCCTCTTGTCCGGGTTCCCCACGCCCATCTGCGGGTTTGCCTCGCGGGCGGCTGTTCGGCCGGGACCGGGAAGGCCGCCCCCGCGGCGATGTCCTCCCCGCCCAATCCCGGCTGTCCCAGCTCCGGCGGACCCACGTGCACGTCCGCCACCACCGCCGAACAGTTGTCTCTCGCCCCAGCCCGGCACGCCCCTTGCACAATCGCCTCTGCCACCTGCTCCGGCCTCCCTCCCGCCGCGCTCAGATCCCTCAGCGCGCCTTGGTCGAGCGCCCCCCAGACGCCGTCCGAACACAACACGAACCGGGTGGAGCCGGGCGGGTGCGGGGCGATCGGGTAGAAGTGCGGGTCGATCCGCTTGGAGCCGCCGATCGCCTGGGTGACGGTGGAGGAACGCGGGTCCCCGGTCCTGTCGTCGGTGCTGAGCGGTCCCAGCCGTCCGTGGTTGAGCCAATAGACCCGGCAGTCGCCCACGTTGACCACCGTCACGCCGCGCTCGGTCACGCCCAGGACGGCTGTCGTGGCGCCCATCTCCGGTGTGCCCAGGGCTTCGCCTGCGGCCTGCACTCTGGCCGAGAGGCCTTCGAACCATGCCTTCCAAGCGGCCGCGAGGGTGTCTTCCACCGTGGTGGAGCCGCACCAGGCCGCGTCCGTGAACACTTGCGCGCCTGAGTAGCGGACGGCCCATTCGGCGTTCGGGTCCAGGCCGTCATCTCCATCAAGGGTTCCTCCGGGATGCGCCGGACGCACCGTCACCAGGGCGGCAGCCACCATCGCGGCGGCCTCGGCGCCGCCCGCATGGCCGCCCATACCGTCCACCACGGCCGTGGTCACACCGGCTGGCGGCACTTGGCCGCTCCACGCCACACTCCCCCGCGGCCCCAGCCCCACGGCCCCAGGGACCACGACCGCGTCCTGGTTCTGGGCGCGCCCGGGTCCCACGTCGGTGCAGGCGCCCACGTCGACCATCACAGTCGGTTTGGCTGATCCGAGCTCGCAATTCGGCTTCCCGCTCATGTTTCCTCCAATTCGGTGCCCGTCCCGTCCTGAACGGCAACCCTCAGCGCCAAGTGCTGGCCCAAACGCAGCTGCGCGGGCAACGAAGCCACGCGGGCGGCGTCTTGCCCCTGGCCGCATTCCTCACCGTCTAACCAGGTGCCGTTGGAGGATCCGGCGTCCCAGACCGTCACCCGGTCGCCCTGTTTGTCCACCACCAGGCGGCAGTGCCGACGCGACACGGAGTCGAACGGCTCCAGGCCCTCCCGGATCTGGGGCACGGGGCTGAGCCTCCCGACCTCGACCACCACGCCCCTCCGCAGTGCCACCGTTTCACCTGATGGCAGCGTCAACGCCGCTAGCGCGGATATCGGCTTGCCGCCGCGCCCGCCGCAGGCGCCGCTTTCGCCGTGGCCGTTTTCTCCGCCGCTCTCGCCCTGGTCGGCCCGGTCCTCGTCGAGGTAGCCTCCCCCACGCCCCCTGCGGCCTGCGCCCTCACCGGGGCTCCGCGAGCGGCCGTCGCCTTCGCCGTCCCAGGCGCTTCCCTCGCCGCCGTTTTCGTGGGCGTCTCCGGCGCCCCCATCAGGCGGCCGGGGCGGTGCGGGCGGCGGGATTTCCACCAGCAGTTCGTCACACCAGTCTGTCCCCTCGGGATGCTCCTGCTTGCACAGCGGGCAAGTGAATGTCCCGCTCACCGCAAGTCCACCTCCACGGCCGGCTCGCCCGCCCGGTCAACGCCCAGAGCCCGGACCGTGACCGGCTGGTCGGGTCCAATCCCGAACAGGACCCGGCCCAACGGGTTGGTCAGGCGCCGTTCCAGGGCGCTGGTTATGCCCCTGCCCCCGGCGGCCAAGTCTTCATCGCCGGTGACCGCCGCGATCAACTGCGCGCGCGCCGCGTCAGTGATGGTGACCTGGTTGCCAACCCGGATGCGGGTGCTGGAGAGAATGGTGTCGATGAACTGGCTGGCCAGGTCCAACGCGACCTGGCCGCGCATGGGCCGGAACACCACAATGTTGTCGCCCAGACGGCCCAACAGCTCCGGACGCCCAAGCGTTTCACGGAAATGCCGTTGGACGGCGTGAAGAATCCTGGCGTCGTAGACGGCGGCCTGCTCCGGGTCGGTCAGATCTAACTTGAGCAGGTCGCCGGAGGCGGCCACACCTTGGTTGGACGTGAACACGATCAGCGCCTCGTTGAACAGCGCCGTGCGGCCCGAGCCGTCGGTTAACCGGCCGTCGGACAGAATCTGCAGGAACAGGTCGTAAACCTCGCGGCCGGCTTTGTCCATCTCATCGAACAGGACTATCGAGTGGGGCCGCTCCATGATCGCGTTCGTGAGCTCGCCGCCCGAACCGTATCCCACATAGCTGGGGGGCGCCCCGACCAGCCGAATCTTGGCATGGTCGTCCTGAAACTCGGTCATGTCGAAACGAACCATGGCCCGTTCGTCCGCGAACACCAACTCGGTGATCGCCTTGACCATCTCGGTCTTGCCGACCCCGGTCGGACCGGCGAAGTACAGCACTCCACGTGGGGCGGTGGAGGGTTTTCGCTGGTGCGCGTTGGTCAGGCCCAAGGCGGACCGCTTGAGGATGTCAAGCACCCGGCCCACCGCCTCGTCCTGGCCGCGAACCCGCCGGCGGAGCACCGCCGCTCCATCCGCCAACTGTTCGCGCAGACGTTGCGACTGCCACGGGTTTTCCCGCAGTCCTTCCCGGTAGGTGCGCACAGCGCCCTCAATGTCCTGCGCCACCGAATTGGTCCCGGCCGCCAATTTGACCGCCTCAAACATGCCCCGGGTGGTGAACCCCTCCGTCGCGTCCGCGAACCGCTGCGCCACCTCCGGCCGCTGTTCGGGGGCGACCTGATCCGCGATCAACAGGTCGGCCACCCGCAGGCGGGTGTCGACGTCCGGCTGGCTGATGGCGATCTGCCAGATCCCGTCACCCCTGGTCAGCCAAGGCGGCAGGTCGTCTGGCCGGTCCACCAGCCAGATCACGGGATGGCGCTGGAAGGCGGCCCGGCCCGGCCACGCGAACCGGATCGGCTGGTCGTTGAACAGGGCGTGCGCGTCCGCCAGCATGAGCGAGGCCAGCATGAGCTGTTTGAACCCCTGGTCCGTCGGCCCGGCGTCCTCGCGCATTTGGGAGGTGTAGTCGATCGCCAACGCCATTGCGGGATCCTCGATCGAGGCGACCGCCTCCGCGATCGCGTCCATCCCCATGAAGCTGATCTCCGCCGAGTTCGGGTCGTTTGACGCCTCGATCGCCCGTTCGGCGGGCGTCCGCAGGAGCTTGTCCACCAGCCCCGGCTTGGTTCGCCGGGCGAGCGCCTTGCGGATCTCCGCATGCTCGCGGCCCGCCGCCACCCTGCGGATCACCAGGCCATTCAACGGGTCGAACGTCAGCAGCGCCGCGAACCCCGCCTCGCTCAGCACCTGCCAGATCGCGTTCGCCGTGGTCGCGGGCCTGAGCGCGCCCCCAACCGGGATTGGGTGCAGGTCGTGGACCCCGCCGTGGATCACGGTGACAGCGGTCACCGGCAGCGAGGCGTAGAACGTCCGCAGCCACAAGGGCGTGGCCTTCTCGCCTGGCCGGAGCCACCCCGGCGTGACTCCGTCCGCCGAGCCATCGCCCAATGCCGTCTCCCCATGTGCCCGCGCCGACCCCTCGCCGTCGCCTAACGCGGCCGGCGGGTCACTTCCGAGCGGGGTGCCGGACGAAACCGGGCTGGAGGCGGTGGGCGGGCTGGGAGGCGCGGCGGCATCGGGCGATGGCGGTTGGTCCCACGGACTGGGCGGAACTGGCTGGCTCATGTGGCCCTCCTGTTGACTTGGCGACGCGCTTGGGCTTGGCGGCGCCGGCGGCGGGCGGCCGAATTGGGCGCCGCCCGTGCGGCCTTCGGAACGGCGACCGCACCGGGGGCGTGCTCAAAGGCGAGCGCCATGTCGACGCCCCGACTCCGCAACTGGTCGGCGAGCGCCGCCACCTTGGCGCACGTCTCCTCTTCGGCGCGGGCGTCCTGCTCGGGGGTTGTCTCCCGTTCCGCCACGACGCGGGTCAGGACCTTCGCCTCTTCAGCGTCAACTTCGACCCGCAGGCCGTAACCGGGGTGGTCGGCATGGTCTGCGACGGCCGCCGCCTGGTTTGGCGCCACCGATTCGAAGCCGCCGTCCAAAGTGAAGCCCAGGTCCGCCAACGCGCCGGTCAAGGCCTCAATGACGTAGGCGGCTTCCTCCTGTTCCCGGAGGGAGCGGGCGAGCATCCCGGCCGCCTCGCGGACAGCCGCGACTTCCTGAACCGACCCGGCGGCCGCGGCCTGGGCGCGGATCCTCGCGGCTTCGGGGGTGTCGATGTGGGCGATCACCCGCACCGCCTGCTCCGCCAGGTCTTGGCAATCCTGGGCGCGAAGCGCCTTGGCGACCCTGGTCTTCAGCGTGAGCAGATCGGCCTGCGCCTGTTTCGGCGAAGTCGTCTCCGCGATCTTGACGGCGAGGTCCGCCAGGCGGTCGCGGGCGGACGGGTCGCGGATGGCCGCGGCAAACCGGGCGACTTTCTCCAATTCGGCGGTCAGGCGGGCGGCCGCGTGATCGGCCGGAGGCCGACTGGCATTGGCCGCAGCGTCAACTTGGCCGTGGGAGTCTTGGTCGTCTCGGCTCCCGTCTGCGGCCGCGAGCCGGGCTTGGATGACCTTGGCGGACTCAAGCCGGAGGGTTTCGCGGGCTTGGCCAACTGCGTCGCTCAGATCTTTCTCCCAGGCCTCGACGGACATGCTGTCCTTGCGCACTGGTTGGGCCACTGAGGCGTCCGCGCCGTAACGCTCAAGCTGGGCGGCGAGCCGCGCCAGCGCGCTCAAATGGGCCGCGCAGGAGGCCTCGCGCGCCTTGGCTTCGCGGCGCCGGTCCAATTCCTTCGCGCTGACCACATACCCGTAGCCTTTGGGACCGCTCACAGGCCCGCCCAAACCGGCCAAGTTCGCCGCATCTACAAGGACCTCCGTCTCGTTTCCAACCAGTCCGGCGCCGCCCCGCCCCGGCCAGGGCGGGCCTCACAGGTCCATCCTCCCGTGCCACGCCGCCCCCGTCCAGGCGGCGCTGACCGTGACGGCCGGGGAGCCGCCAAGCCGAGCCCGCCGGCTGCCGCAACCGCTCGCGAGGCGCGGACGGCCTTGAGCGCCTGCGGCCATAGGCACGCGAGTTCCGGCGCGCGCCCCGGCGCCGGACGGCGACCCGTCCGCTTGGCGTTCAGGCGGGGAAGACCTGCTCAAACGCCGCCAAGACCGGCGCGCTGAAAAGGACGAACCGGACAAGCTCAACGTCCGTTTCCGTCTCCGTGAGGGCTTCTTGGGCGGCCCGCGCGACGGCATCGGCGGCCCAGCCGTAGACACCGGCGCTGACGGCCGGAAACGCGACCGACCGGGCGCCCAACTGGTCGGCGACCCGCAAAGACTCCGCGAAGCAGCTTCGCAGCAGCGCCGGGTCGGTTTCGCCCGCGTGGCGATTCGGGCCCACGGTGTGGATAACCCAGCGGCAGGGCAACCCGCCGGCGCCCGTGGCGACGGCCTGGCCCACCGGCAGGCCGTCCGGCAGCCTGGTGCGCCGCAGCTCTTCGCATTCCGCCAGCAACGCCGGCCCGGCGGCGCGGTGGATAGCGCCATCGACGCCGCCTCCCCCGAGGAGCGCCGAGTTCGCCGCGTTCACAATGGCGTCCACCGCCTGACGAGTGATGTCGCCCTGAGTCAGTTCGATTCGCACAGGCCAATCCTTCCAGCCACGGGCGGCACCAGCCTCCACCCGGCCTGGCCCGCTGGCCTGACCGCGGGTCACAGGCTGCGGCGGCCCTCAAGCGCGCGGGACAACGTGACCTCGTCGGCGTATTCCAGGTCGCCGCCCACCGGCAGGCCGGAGGCGAGCCGGGTGACCGGTATCTCCAGCGCCCTCAGGGCCCGGGCCAGGTAGGTGGCGGTCGCCTCGCCCTCGATATTCGGGTCGGTCGCCACGATCACCTCCCCAACGGGTTCGGCGCCCAGCCGCGCCAGCAGTTCGCGGATGTGCAGGTCGTCCGGACCAATCCCCCGGATGGGGCTGATCGCCCCGCCGAGCACGTGGTACAGCCCCCGGTACTCCCTGGTCCGCTCGATCGCGATGACGTCTTTGGGCTCGGACACAACGCAGATGACCGCCTGGTCGCGGCGCGGATCCTGGCAGACCGCGCAGAGCGGCTGCTCCGCGATGTTGAAGCACCGCTCGCACAGCCGCACCTTCTCTTTGACCGCGCCCAAGGCGCCGACCAGCCGCTCCACGTCTTCGGCCGGGGCGTTGAGGATGTGGAACGCGATTCGGCTGGCGCCCTTCGGCCCAACCCCCGGCAACGACGCCAGCTCATCCACCAAATCCTGCAAGGCGCCGCTGAACACCAGGCCACCCTAGCGGTCCCGGCCCCGCGACGCGGGGATTGTTCGCGGCCAGGGCACACGCCGGCCCGGGCGTTCGCGCCTTTGGGCCGCCATTTGCCCGATGCCGTCCGGCCACCGTTCCGCCGCCCGGCCCGGCCGCGCTTTCCCCGGGAGGCGGCCATAGCGCGACTCCCTGCTGCGGCGTTCCGCCGCGCTGTCTCCGCGCTCGCGCTTCGCCAATCTCGCAAACGGCCCCTGCGGCAGCTGCAACTATCCCCCCGAAACCCCTGCAATCATCCCCCTAAAATCCCTGCCATCATCCCCCTAACCTGCCTGCAAATCTCCCCTCGAAACCCATGCAAATCTCCCCCTCAGACCCCTGCGATTCCCTCCTTCGCGTTAGTATTGCGGGGTGGACACCAAAGCAGTACTGGGACACTCCTACCGACCGCGGGTCATCGACCCCCTGGTAACGGAGGCGCTGTCGACCTCCGGAGCCGTGCTGATCGAAGGGCCGCGAGCTTGCGGCAAGACCATGACGGCCATGAACGCGGCATCGTCCTACGCCTTCCTGGATGATCCCGCAACGGCCCAGATAGCCGCGATCTCCCCGGCAGCGGTCCTGGACGGCGCCAGTCCACGGCTCCTGGACGAATGGCAGCTTGCCCCCGATTTGTGGAACCTAGTACGCCGCCGTGTTGACGCGGCTCCCCGAAAAGGGTTGTTCTTGCTCACCGGTTCCGCCGTTCCCGCAGACGACGCGACACGGCACACTGGAGCCGGCCGCATTCTGCGCCTCAGGGAACGCACTTCGACTTGGGCGGAGAAATCGGTCCCACACGCGCCGGCCGGAGTTAGCTTGACCGGCTTGTTCAACAACGGCCTGCCCCGCGCGGATCTATCGGACGCAATGACCTACCAAGATGTGGTGGAACAACTGTTGCGCCCCGGGTTTCCCGCGATGACCACACTGGCGCCCGAACGCGCCTTCAGGCTGCTCAGGGCCTACATTGATGAGGTCGCGCGCGCTGATGTGCCAAGGCTGGCCGACGGGCGAAGGGAACCGGCGGTGGTGGCGCGCGTGATCGCGGCCGTCGCCCGGTCGGTCGCGTCGGAGGTCTCCTACACCACCCTCGCCGCAGATGTGGGCGAGGTTTCGCCATCGATCAAGCCTGAGACGGCGGCCGAATATGTCCGCTTGCTGGAGCGCCTTTTTGTGGTCGAGACCCAACCGGCCTGGACGCCCCGTCTCCGCTCCCGGGCGCGTCTTCGCAGGTCGGCCAAGGTGCATCTGGCCGATCCCGCGTTGGCCGCCGCCGCTTTGGGCGCGGGCCGCGAGCGGCTGCAGCGCGACCCCGCGACAGTCGGCCTGCTCTTCGAGAGCGCTGTTTTCCACGATCTCAGCGTGTTCGCAGAGTTGCTGGGGGGCGAAGTGCGTCATTACCGCGACTCCAACGGGCATGAGATCGACGCCGTTGTGGCGCTGCCGGACGGCCGATGGGCGGCCGTCGAGGTTAAGCTTGGCGGCGGCCAGGCGCCGCCCGCCGCAGAGTCGTTGGCCCGTGCGGTGGCGCAAATCGACCCTGTGGCGGCCGGGGAGCCCGCGTTCCGTCTAATCGTGACCGGAACCGGCCAAACCTATGTCATGGGCGACGGCACCATCACCTGCCCGTTGAGGGCACTGCGCCCCTGAATAGTCGTCCGCCCCCCAACCTCCTGTCGGTGCGGCGGCGATTTGACACCCCCCCGGCTGTGTATCGTGCGAGTCAGCCGCATCCTGAGCGACTCAGCGGGCTTCGGCGCAGAATGGCACCTCGAGGCCCCCGCCCAACAACAGGAGGGACCGGGAAACATGACCCGAATCAAAAAGCTGTCGATCCTATTCATTCCGGCATTGGCCTTTGGCGCAGCCATACTCACCGGTGGCGCAAACCCCGCTAGCACGGCAACGGCCCTCATCGGCGCGAATTGCGAAGCAAAGACTGACTCCCGCCAGACAACGTTCGCCGCCGAGTGGCGTGCCAAGGCCAAGTGCACCACGATCAACAGCGATTCCAAAGTCCAAGGAACGTTGGTAAGAGATCTCGCTGCTGATCCGAGTACCCAGTGGTTCACGACCACCGGGACCTGGTACTACACCGGATGGTGGCCCAAGGTTCCTTTTACGAGCAATCCCACCGCGCGATACACTGTCGCCCACAGATAGGTGCCCTAATTCGCCGGGTCGAGTCGCTCCTCAACTGAGGCCAGCGCTTGACCCGGCGAAAAACATCCGTCGAGGCCTGGCGGCTAGTTCCCGCCCCGGTCGAGCCGTTGGGAGGACTTGATATGAGTAATGGGGCGAACCGGGCCGTCGCCAGACCTCAGCTGTCGCTCATTTTGGCGTTAGTCGCGGTTTCAACGCTCGGGGCCTGCAGTGGTCAAGGCCAACGCGCCCACGAACCCGGCGATGCGGTCGGCCTGGCTGCCCAACAGGCCCAAGCTAGAGAGTTCGCTGCGTGCATGACCGAAGCGGGCGTCGCTGCAGATGTCGCCCCCATGGAAGGCGATCAGCGCCTGGTAGCCGACTTCGTCTCCGAGAGCGTGGCAACCGTTGTTTGGAAGACGCCCGATGGTTACGGCGGTTACACAAAAGGCCTGCTTGCAACGCCGGAACTGGAGCAACAGGCAGAAGCCGCTTTGGATGAGCTTTCAAAAGACCGACGCCAAGAATACAAGCTGATTGTCGATGGAGTCGACATGTCCAAAGAATTCGAGCAGTGCTATGAGTCAAGCGGCTACACTGACCCAAGCAGAATCGCCGATCCGAGGCGCGAACTGGCGGATAAGGAAGCGATTGTGGAGGCATCGCTGCGATGGGCGGAATGTGCCCGCGCTAACGGCTTCCCGTCCACAAAGGACCCGATTGACCCGGTTGCCGACGATTACGCGACCCGCCCAACGCTGACGCTTCCCAAAGACATAACTGCCGAGGAATTGAACAAACTCTTGACGAGTTGCCCAGTATGGGACGAATCCGGGCCAAGCGATCAGGCGGCACCTTCGATCGGGTTTGACGTTCCCGGCTTCGACGGCAACCGGGGCATCGACAAGCTCAGCCGCGACGAAGCGGCCTGGTATGGTCAACTGCTCGCGCAGATCCAAGAATCGGCCGAAGCCACCCGTCCCGCAGGTTGGTGATAGGCAGCGGCTCTTGCAGACCGGGCACCGAAATACGCTCAGCATTCAGCGGGTCGGTGCCGACGACTCGCGCTGATACTCGTCGGCGATGTAAGCCGCGTTCTCTCCCCACGTCAGGGTTTCCGGGTTCAACAGGTTGCGGTAGGCGCGCGACCCCAGGAACGCCCGCAGCGCGGTGTCGAAACCAAGGCCCCCGGGCACGGCTATCTCCGTTGCGGTCTTCTCAGTCTTGATGGCGATCAGCGAGGATAACTCCCTGCCTTTGTTAGTGATAGTCACAGGCTGATACTCTCCAGCAAGGTCGGCCGCGCGATCGCCGCGCGCGAATGGAACGAGACCTGGTCGTTCGCCCTGCAGTACGCCAATTGTCGAATCGCGGCATGGGTGTCTATGAGACCGTCCACATACAGGGTGATGGTGGCCGCGGTGGTGTAGAAACCGCGACCGAAGTCGCGGCGGTCCTTGGACACGCGCAAGTCGATCTGGTCGATGGCGACATTGCTGCCGTGGCCGAGCCTCACTCTGTCCGCGACCTTACGCGCATCACGTCCTCGGCGAAATCCGCGCTCTCCCAGAACGCCTGGGTGTGCAGCGTGGCGTAGTTGTGGCGGATCATGGCCAACACGCCGTTGGACCGGAGCAAGTCGAACGCTTCCCCGCCGGGGATCGCATGGCGGGCCGCATATCCCTGTACTGCGGCAACCACCAGAAGGTTCTCGTCACGCTCCCTGACGCTCTCCAAAGGCACCTGGCAAGTCCATGGCGCCGCGTGACTCTCCCGCAGATCCCGTCTTGCCTCATGCCAAGACGGAGCCGGCGAGCGATGCGCGTCGGCTGCGTTGCCGATTCGTCGGACCATAGGCCAAAATGCGTGCCCCCAAGCCATGCTTGCCCTGGCCGGGAGGCCTCGTCATCGACCGGTGGCGAAGCCCTCGGCGCGGGCCGCCCGGATCAGTCGCGAGTCAAGGCTCAGGACCGCCTGCGCGCCCTGCGCCTTGGCGACAGCGATGACGCAGGCGTCGCGCATCTTGAGGCGCGTGGCGCGTTTAGCCTCGGCCAATTGTTCCGCCGTGGTGTGGTGGAACGTGAAGCCGTCCTCGCGCATGACCTCGATCAGGCCTTCCCACTCGGACTTGTCCATGCCCGCCAGCATTTCCGCCAAGTTCACGGTGTGCATCACCAATTCGGGCCACCCCGCGATCAGCTCAACAGCGGCGCCGTGGAAAGGCTCGTCCACGTTCTGCCACGCGATGGCGGCGGACGCGTCCACGGCTGCGCGCCCGGAGGACGTCAATCCCATTCCTCGCGCATTTCGGCCAGGCGGGCCAGCCCGCCCTCGAACGGAAACCGCCCCGCGTCGGCCTCAAGCTTCGCCCGCCGGGCCTCGAACGCCAGGTCGGGGTCCTGCTTGAGCTTTTCCTCACCCAGTTCGGCCAGCTTGACGATCAGCCGCGAAACGGACTTCTCGTCCGGCCACGCGACTCGAGCCGTGCACAGAGCCGAACTGAGCGAAGGCACTTCGGTAACCATGTGGCGTTTCAACGTTGTGGGCATGTCGCCGAGTGTAACACCGCTAGCCAAGACAGTGAAGCACTCCGGCCCGTTCGAACAAGACCAGGCGCACGATGCCGTTCGGTCACCCGCCCAGCACCGACACGCCTGCGGCGGTCGCGGCGTCGCGAAGGCGGGGGTCCAAGGTGGCCAGCGGCAAACCGGTGGTCTGGGGCCAAGAGCGGGTAGACGGCATCGTAGGCGGTCGACCTGTAGGCCGGCTGCCTAACAGGGGCTTGCGCCCTTCAGTACCTCGGGTTACGATGTACCAGTACTTGGCGACACAAGGTATTGGAGAGGGCATTGGACGACTTGACCGAGTTGCTCAAAGGCGTGCTGGAGGGATGCGTGCTGCACATCCTGTCGCGCGGTGGCGGCTACGGATACCAGATCGTCCGGTCGCTCAACCAAGCCGGGTTCTCATCCGTGTCGGAGGGCACGGTCTATCCCATCTTGCTGCGCCTGGAGAACAGGGGACTGGTCGAGGTCTCCCGGATGCGTTCGGAAGCCGGCCCCCCGCGCAAGGTCTACACGCTGAACGGCGCCGGCCGGGAGGCTCTGGAGTCGTTCTGGCGGCGCTGGGAGTTCGTCTCTTCGCGCCTGGCCGTCATGAGGGAGGAAGACAATGCTTGATTGGTTGCGGCGCGTGCGCCGCGAGAAGCGGGAATGGCGCGCGCACGAACGCCGGGTCGCGGCCCTGCCGGAGGATTACCGCGCGGTCATGAAGCTGATCGAGAAATACCTGTGGAACTTCGCCGCGGACGCGCAGATGATCCCGGTGCTCTACGGCATCCGCGAACTGTTCGAGGAGGGGGCCGCCGCCGGCCGGCCGGTGCTGGAGGTGACTGGCCCCGACGTGGCCGCCTTCGCCGGCAACGTGCTGGCCGAATCGCAGGCGGCCACCTGGACGGGCAAGAAGGGCGAGGAGTTGAACGCCCGGATCCGGGCCGCGCTCGCCAGGGAGGACCGGACCGATGCCTCCTGACGGCCTGGCCATCGAGGCCAAAGGGCTCCGCAAGGCGTTCGGATCCCATGAAGTGCTCAAAGGGTTGGACTTGGCCGTGGCCGCCGGTTCGGTGTTCGCCCTGCTCGGGGCGAACGGCGCGGGCAAGACGACAACCGTCTCCATCTTGACCACGCTGCTCAGGCCGGACTCCGGCACCGCGCGGGTGGCCGGATTCGACGTGGTCGCCGAAGCCGCGAAGGTGCGCCGGGCCATCACGGTCTCAGGCCAGAACGTGGCTGTCGACCCGGTGCTCACGGGTTTGGAGAACCTGGTCCTGATCGCCAAACTCCGCCACGTTGGCGGGCCACGGCGATTGGCGGAGGGGCTTGCGGAACGCTTTGGTTTGGCCGATGCCGTCCGCAAGCCCGCCAGCGCCTATTCCGGCGGCATGAAGCGCCGCCTCGACATCGCGATGAGCCTGATCGGGGAACCCGCGGTGGTTTTCCTGGACGAGCCGACCACGGGCCTGGACCCGGCGGGGCGCCGCGAAGTCTGGGACGCCGTCAAGCAAATGGCGGCCGGCGGCGTGACGGTCATGCTGACGACCCAATACATGGAGGAGGCCGCCCGGCTTGCCGACACCATCGCCTTGCTCCACGACGGATCCATCAGGGTGGCGGGCCGCCACCAGGCGGTGCTGGACGCCGCCGGCGGGGCCGAGGACCTGGAAACCGCCTTTCTGATCCTCACCGGCCAGACTTGCGCCGCCGCAGAGGGGCCAGCGTGAACGCCGGCCAAGACGCGCGCACGCTGACCGCGCGGGTGCTCAAACACAATCTCCGCTCCCCCGACACGATTGTCACCACCCTGGTGACGCCGGTCATGATCCTGCTGGCCTTCGTCTTTGTGCTGGGCGGCGCCATGGACACCGGCGAGGTGCGCTACGTCGACTTTGTCATGCCAGTGGTGCTCTTGTTCGCCATGGTCTCCGGCGTCTCCTACACCGCCTGGCGGGTCAACCAGGACGTGGCCAGCGGCATCCAGGCCCGCTTCCGCACAATGCCGATCGCGCGCTGGGCCATCACCGGCGGCCACATCCTCGCGTCCATCCTGACCAACGCGGTTTCGGTGGCAGCCTTGTTCGGCATAGCGCTCGTGGCCGGCTACCGGCCGCAAGCTGGCCCGGCGGGCTGGGCCGCAACCATCGCCCTTGTGCTGGCGGCCTTGGTCGCGTTCGCGACCATGGGCACGGCCTTCGGGTTTCTGGCGAAGACGAACGAGGGCGCGGGCATGTTCGCCTACGTGGCGATGGCGTTGCTGTTCGTCTCCTCCGGCTTCGCGCCAACGTCCACCATGCCGGCCGGACTGCGCGCCTTCGCCGACCACCAGCCCATGACCCCCATCATCGACGCCATCAGAGACGCCCAACTGGGCGCCGGCAGCGCCACGACCACCCTGATCGCCCTCGCCTGGCTGACCGCGATCACAATCCTGTTCGCCGCCCTGGCAACGCTGGGCGGCAAGCGCCGCGC
>JAITFE010000121.1 GCA_031281585.1 Bifidobacteriaceae bacterium
CTGCCTGGCCGAAGAACCTGCGGTTCGAAGGCATCACCAGCGCTCCTGGCGTCTACGCGGTGACCTGGTCGTTCGCCGGACCCGATGGCCGCGCAACCTTCCACTTCGAGGAGATCGGCGGCGAGCGCTGCCTGGTCTCGCGCAGAATCGGCCATCACGACATTTACGCCAAGCCGTAGACCGCCCCGCGAAATGATGACGGCGCCTTTTCGGCGTGGATAAAGGCAAAACGAACCCAAGCCCGTCAGGCGTCGCGAGCCCTACGATCCCTGAACCGGCAGTTTGATGGCGTTTTCTCGGCTGACGGCAATTGTCCGGTCAGGCCGGTAGGCCTACACGAACGCGGCGGACAGTTCGTTCCGCAGGTTCCCGATGCCGTTCGCACGCTTCGTCCCCAACGCCCGCCCGCAGTCGGCTGGCGTCCGCTTCGAGCAAGCCGCCGGGTGAAGCCCACCGGGGTGACGTGGTGGTGAGACCGAGGCGGCATCGTGGCGGTGAGACCGAGGCGGCATCGTGGCGGCGTCCCAGCCGTCGCTTTGTCACTCCAGTGCCGCGCGGATTTTCGCGAGGGGCATGAGCTTCACGCCGGCGTCTTGCCTGGCCGCCTCGTAATTGGCGAGGGCGAATGGCGCCATCAGAGGCACGGCCAAAGCCACGCGCCCGCGCCCTGGAGCCAGCAGATCCCCGGCGCGAAGCAGGTCGTCCCGCAGCCACGACAGGTCCTTGACCGAGCGGCCAAGGGCGCGCGCCAGCGTGGAAACGAGGGTTTCTCCTCCCAACGCCGCCACGGCCACGATGAACTCGATCTGTCTGTCGCTGAGTTTCTCCCACCTTGGTTGGAGGGTCTGCGCTTCCACTACTCGCCGGACCGCCCGCGAGAGCCCGGGTTTGTCCACGGACCGCCCGCGAGAGCCCGGGTTTGTCTACCGGGTCGCGCGCTCGCGCAGGTCGTCGTGCTTGGTCGCCGCCCCGGACCGGATAGAACGGGGCTCTCGCGAGGGGCATGTGGACAGAATCCGGCGCTCACGGGGGTGGAATGGACGGAACCCGGCTCTCGGCGAAAACACAGACCCGCCCCGCTGCCGCGTGCCCCGATGCCGCGGACGCCGCAACACAGCACCATGTCCCCGCTGACCGGGCCCGTTCCGACCTCGCCGCACCCGCCATCGCCCGGTGCCGTCCCCATGTCCCCGGAACGCAGACCCCCGGCGTGGAACCGCGCCAGACCGGCACCCCGCCCCCAGGTCGCTGACAGCCCTGTCCAAGCGGCCGGTGGGGCCATTCCGCCGTCGCCTCTTTTCGCCGGGTGCTAGCCTTCCAGCAGCGACTTCGCCGCAGGCACCGGCCGCGTCAGGCCGACCAGGGTCCGCGCGGCCAGGCCGCAGCGACCGAGCAGACCCGGCCAGGACAGGAGGCAGAGCCGATGAGCGGCCCGAAGGCATACCGTTTGCTGGTCCTGTCCCCCTCCGAACTCGCCCGCCGCGACCTGATGCAGACCCGCGCAAGGGGCCTGGCACTCCGCGACCGCCTCCTAAGCCAGTTCGCCGTCCTCTCCGGCCCGCCCCCCATGGCCGTCCCGCCGGAACCCGCCAGCGACTCAATCCAAGACTTCCAAGCCTGGGAGGCCGCCCTCCAGGCCGCGAACCAGCAGGCCGAAGCGCTGATCGCCGGCCAGCGCGCCCGCCGCCGCCTCGCGCTGGTCGCGGGAACGGCGCCCGCCGCCATCCAGTTCCAGGCGTCCCAGTCCGGTCAGCCGCCGCTCTTTGCGAGCAGCCCCCCGCCCGGCGCCGCCGCCCAACCCCCACTCAACTGGCCCGTCGCCGCCACGCCCAACGCCGGGCGCGTTCCGACTTCGCCGCACCCGCGTTCGCCCGATGCCGTCCCCATGCCCCCGCTCGCCGGGCCCGTTCCGACCTCGCCGCACCCGCCATCGCCCCACGCCGTCCCCATGCCCCCGCTCGCCGGACCTGTTCCGACCTCGCCGCACCCGCCGTCGCCGGGTGCCGTCCCCGCGCCTCCGGACGCCCCTTCAGCCGGGCACGCCGTTCGTGTCAGCCGGGCCCTTGAGCTGGCCAGCCAATTCGAGGACCAGGCGGCCTTCGAGGCGCTGGCCGCCCGCGCCGCACCCCTCGCCGCCGCTCAGCCGGGCGCCGTCAGCGAAGCCGACCTGCTGGTTCTTGAGGCCGCCGTGGCGGATCAACTCAAAGCCGATTCGAACCGCAAGGCGCTGCGCGCCGAAGCCAACCGCCAGGCTTTGCGGATCGCGCACCTCACATCCCGAGACGCCGAGGCTCTCCGCCAAGCCGCCGCCAGCGCCGACACGCCGGCCGCGGTCGAAGCCGTCCGCCGCCAGGCCGACCAGCTCCTGGACCAAGAAGCCCGCCGGGCGGACGCGGATTACGCCTCGTCCTGCGTCGCGGAAGTGCTGACCGAATTGGGCTACGCGGTTGAAGCCGGCCCGGACGCGATCGGCCAGGCCCCGCTGGCCCCGGACGCCCGCCACGTCATGCTGGCCCGGCGGCCGGATC
>JAITFE010000122.1 GCA_031281585.1 Bifidobacteriaceae bacterium
CGCAAGTCGATCTCCACGCTGGGGGGACAGTTGATCGAAGAAACGTTGGTCACGGTTCGCGAATACTGGGAGGACTCGGGCTGGTTGCCCGAACCCTGGGTCTGGAGGCGGATATAACCTTTGGCGGGAGGCAGTTCGGGCACGGTGACGGTGCCCCCTTGGGTCAAGCCCTCGACGGTGCCGAGATGCGTTTCGGCGGTTGCGCCGGCGGTCCAGTAGAAGTCGAGCGTGACCGGCGCCTTGGGCGCCGGTGTGCCGGTGGGCGCGACAACTACCACTTGCAACTCGCAATTCACCAGCGTGACGGTGCCGTCCTGGGGATACCAGGTGAGGATTTTCCGGTCGGAAGCGGTGCTGGCGTTCACCATCATCGCGTCGGAGGTTGCCGCCTCCTCGTTCTCAGTCTTGTCAGCCGGAGATTGCGACTTGGTGGCCGTTCCAAAGACGTTGCGCCGGACCGGGACCGTGCCGGTCTGGTGCAGACGGATGGTCTCCGCGTGGTAGCCGTCAAACTCGTTGTCTTCGATCACGAGGTTCGACGCGACCGTGTTTCCGAGGCTGCTGTTGCCCGAGTTCCAATAGATCGCCACGCCCTGCTTGTCAGCCGGGACCGACAACTTGGCATTGTCAAACCTGTTGCCGCTGATCAGATTGGTCCCGTTAGGGGAGGCGCCGATGGACAATTCGATTGTTGCCTCGGTCTTGTCCAACGCGTCCACCCGGATGTCGCTGAACGTGCTGTTGATGATCGACCAGTTCGTCGACGACTTCACCCAACCCAGGTCGATCGGTTGGCGGTTGGCCCCTTTGGGGGCATCGCTGCCCGTGTTGGCGGTCGAGTTGACCACCAGCGTCAAGGTGCCCGCAGCCTCCGCGCCTTCGGCGGGGACTGGCCCCGCCCCCAGGGCAAGGCCCGCCATGAGCACCGCGCCGACCGCGCCCGCGCCCAATTCCCGTCCCCCCAAGACACTGCTTTCATCGCTGACGGCATAACGCCGACGCGGCCGCGCCCATTCCCGTCGGGCGGCCGCGCGATCAAATAAGGTTCACGGCGCCCGCCGAACCGCGCCCGCTGCGCGTCCCGGCCACTACCGGCTGAGCGGGCCTTGGCTGGACGGCATCGGGCAGAGGAGAAACCGTGTTGGACCTGCGCGTGGCCTGCGCTAGGGTGGTACGCGCTGCGCGCGCCGCTTTTGGTGGTGCTGGCGGGCAGGCCGCCTTAGCTCAGTCGGCAGAGCGATTCACTCGTAATGAATAGGTCAAGGGTTCGATTCCCTTAGGCGGCTCCTAGAGTTCCTGGTCAGGGGTGGTTTTTCCTGACGAGGAGGAGGCCGGAATGTGGCCAAACCACGAAATTGCCACAACTTTGGGCCCTGCACGTGCGGGGTAGGGCGTCATCTAGAACGGTCCCGGGGGCCGGTTTGACCGCTGCCCTGTGCGGACGCGTTCGGGCGGTAGGGAGGGCGCCGCTCTGCGGCCGGCCACACCGGCTCTACCCGGCGCGCGAGAGTGATGGTGGAGCCGGCAGCGAACCGCCGCGCCAAAAGGGGTGAGGAGTCAAGGCGATCAGCAAGCGCGAGGCCAACGCGCTGCGCGGCGAACCGTCGGCGAGCACAACTGTCGGCGCGGCCGCGGAGACTGCCGCAAACAGCCTCGGGCGTGAAGCCTGCGCAAAGCCGTTCACTCGTTGGACGTGCCGCCGACCTGACGCCGCAGGTCTCGTTGGGCATAGGCCCCGCGCCCCGGGGGTTACGTCAGACCCATGCGCAAGACTGGTTCCACCACCGACCGAGGAGGACGCACATGAGCGACGTGAACACCGGGGCCGACCCCAGCGGCATCGTCATCTACCAGTCCGAGGACGGCTCCACCGCGATAGACGTTCGGCTTGAGCGGGACACCGTTTGGCTGACGCAGGAGCAACTGGCCGCCTTGTTCCAACGGGATCAGTCGGTCATCTCTCGGCACGTGGCCAACGCGAAGAGGGAGGGCGAGATCCTTCCCGGCAGTTTCATGCAGAATGTGCATAGAACTTCGCCGGGCCGACCAGGTACGCTGTACGACCTTGAGGTGGTCATCGCTGTCGGCTACCGCGTGAAGTCCACGGAGGGAGTGCGTTTCCGGCGGTGGGCCACCACCGTTCTGCGGGACCATTTGACCCGCGGCTACACGGTCAACCAGCGGCGGCTCGACCAGTTGCACCTTGCGTTGGAGATTGTGGCCCGCTCGGCGGCGCCGGAGATCGCCGGCGTTACGAGCGTCCTCCAGGTCTACGCTGAAGGGCTTACCCTGCTGGATGATTACGACCACCAGCGTCTGCCGAAGCCGCCGGGCACCCGGGGCAGTTGGGAGCTGACTTATGGCGAGGCGCGCGCTTTTGTTGACTCGATGCGGCAGGGGCAGGACTCGGCGCTGTTCGGAGCGGAGCGGGACGGGTCCTTCTCCAGTTCAGTGGCGACCATCTACCAGGGGTTCGACGGCCGCGAGTTCTACCCGAGCGTGCAGGAGAAGGCCGCCAACCGGCTCTACCTGGTGGTGAAGAACCACTCGTTCGTGGACGGCAACAAACGGATCGCCGCAGCGCTGTTCGCCTACTTCCTCGAACGCAACGGCGTGCTGCGCGAGCTCGACGGCGCGCCCGTCATCGACAACGCCGCGCTTGCCGGACTGACCCTGATGATCGCGCTGTCCCAGCCGGCCGAGAAGGACGCGATGTGCAACCTGGTGATGAACTGCCTCGCCCCGGCGGCGCGCGCCGCGGCCGGCGAAGCCGGCTCCGGGGCTGCGGCCGGCCGCGCGGCGTCGGGGAAAGCCGGTGCGAGGGATGGAGGCGAGGCTGGGACCGGGGCGGACGGCATCGGGCAACAAAAGGCGCGCCCGCCAGCCTGACCGGGCCGGCGGGCGCAGCGGCGAGGCGCGCTCCGGGGCGCTCCGCTGCCGGATACCAGCGTCCCCGCAGCAGCCTCGCCGCGCGGTCATCGCTTACCCATCGAAATCAACGCCAACCGCTGAACACCGTCCGCGCCCAACAGCAACCACGCCTCCGCGCTGACCAGCAACAATCAACACGGACGGCAGCCATCGAAAACTGTTGAAAACCCCGATCTGGGAGTGAATAGGTCAAGGGTTCGATCCCCTTAGGCGGCTCGTTTTCGCAGGTCAGAGGCTATGCGCGGGTTGCCGATTCGCTGTTAGAGGGTTCGAGGTAACCGGAAACCTGACCAAAATGGGCGCTGGGCCCAGCGGGCTTGGCGCGGGCGTCAGGACCCTCGCGTGTTCTCGTGACGTAGATCTCAGCGCGGACCCCGTGGCCGGCCTGCGCTGCTAGGGTGTGTCTCATAAGTCTGTGGGCAAGGTGATTGTGGCCGCCAAGACGATTCCGGCGCGGTAGTTGCGGGCGTGCTTGTCATAGCGGGTGGCCGCGGCCCGGAACTCTTTGACCCGGTTGAAGAACCGCTCCACGACGTTGCGCCGCTTGTAAACCTCCGGGTCGAACGCCGGCGGGCGCCCTCCCCTAGAGCCTTTCGCCTTGCGTCGCGCTATCTGGTCCGCCTTCTCGGGGATCGTCGCCTTGATCTTCCCTCGCCTCAGCC
>JAITFE010000123.1 GCA_031281585.1 Bifidobacteriaceae bacterium
CACGGCCTCGGCGAATCTTGACCTGGCGTCCGAAACGCTCATCTCCACGGCCCCAAGACTATGCCGAAACCGCCGAAACGTACAATTGCGCGCGGCCGGAACCCCGTTCGCCGCCGTGCGCGGTTGGCCGGATCGCGCCCAAGCGGCATCGGCGGCCCATTTGGGGGCGGGTTTGGGGCGATCAGTACACGATCAACACCGTGGCGGCACCTGTGGAAGTGGCGCGAGCGCGGCCCCGGCGCAAATGGGAGCTTTCACAGGCGGGATCGCAGCCGAAGAAATAGGTGCCGTCCCCGCTCTTGGGGTCAGTCCGTGAGACACGGAGCCCGGGACGACAAAGCTGAGCCAACTGAGCGCAGCATGGCAATGTGACTTGGATCATAGCGGCGGCGGCGTGGGTGTTGGCCACGCGCTCAAAGCCTCAGCCCATGGCAAACTTGAGTCCGGCAGACTCAATGCGGCTTGACGCCAGGTCCGCGAGAGAGGAAACTTGAGTCTGGTTGACTCAACCGAGGGAGCCATCGGCGATCGGCCGGGCCGCCAGCCCACCCTGGCCGGTTCGGCCGGTCACCCGTGGCTCTCGCGCGCAGCCAAGTCAGATGAGCCAAAGGGCCAAAACTAGAAGGGAAACCAAACATGGCACGAGCAGTCGGGATCGATCTGGGCACCACCAACTCCGTGGTCGCCACGCTTGAAGGCGGCGAACCCACCGTCATCACCAACGCTGAGGGACAGCGCACAACCCCATCCGTGGTCGCATTCTCCAAGAGCGGCGAGGTGCTGGTCGGAGAAGTCGCCAAGCGCCAGGCGGTGACCAACGTGGACCGCACCATCTCCTCGGTCAAGCGCCACATGGGCACCGACTGGACCGTCGACATTGACGGCAAGAAGTACACCGCCCAGGAGATCTCCGCCCGCATCCTCGGCAAGCTCAAGACGGACGCCGAAGCCTACTTGGGCGAAAAGGTGACCGATGCCGTCATCACCGTCCCCGCCTACTTCAACGACGCGCAGCGCCAGGCCACCAAGGAGGCGGGCGAGATCGCCGGCCTCAAGGTCCTCCGCATCATCAACGAGCCCACGGCCGCCGCGCTGGCCTACGGCTTGGACAAGTCCACCGAAGACGAACTGATCCTGGTCTTCGACCTGGGCGGCGGCACGTTCGACGTGTCCCTGCTGGAGGTCGGCAAGGAGGAAGACGGGTTCTCCACCATCCAGGTGCGGGCCACCTCCGGCGACAACCAGTTGGGCGGTGACGACTGGGACGCCCGCATTGTCGACTTCCTGGTGGGCGAGGTCAAGAAGTCCTCCGGCGTGGACCTGTCCAAGGACAAGGTCGCCATGCAGCGCCTCAAGGAAGCCGCCGAGCAGGCCAAGAAGGAGCTCTCCACGGCCACCGCCACCACCATCTCGCTCCAATACGTGTCGATGAACGAGAACGGCCCCATCCACTTGGACACCAAGCTGACGCGCGCCCAGTTCGAGGACATGACCAAGGACCTCCTGGAGCGCACGCGCCGTCCGTTCGAGTCGGTCATCGCGGACGCGGGCATCTCCGTCTCCGAAATCTCGCACGTCATCCTGGTGGGCGGCTCGACCCGCATGCCGGCGGTGGCGCAGATGGTCAAGACCCTGACCGGCGGCAAGGAGCCGAACAAGGGCGTCAACCCGGACGAGGTGGTCGCTATCGGCGCCGCGCTCCAGGCCGGCGTGATCATGGGCGAGCGCAAGGACGTCCTCCTGATCGACGTCACCCCGCTGTCGCTGGGCATTGAGACCAAGGGCGGCGTCATGACCAAGCTGATCGACCGGAACACGGCCATTCCGACCAAGCGGAGCGAGATCTTCTCCACCGCCGAGGACAACCAGCCCTCCGTGCTGATCCAGGTTTACCAGGGAGAACGCGAGTTCGCCCGCGACAACAAGGCGCTCGGCACGTTCGAGTTGACCGGCATTGCCCCGGCCCCGCGCGGCATCCCGCAGATCGAGGTCACGTTCGACATCGACGCCAACGGCATTGTCCACGTCTCCGCCAAGGACCGGGGCACGGGCAAGGAGCAGTCCATGACCATCTCCGGAGGCTCGGCCCTGCCCAAGGATGAGATCGACCGCATGGTCAAGGACGCGGAGGCCCACGCCCAGGAGGACAAGAAGCGCCGGGCGGAGAGCGAGTTGCGCAACTCCGCCGAGCAATTGGTGTACCAGACCGAGGCGCTGTTGAACGACACGGGCGACAAGCTCCCCGAGGACTTGAAGACCGAGGTCAACGGCAAGATCGCGGACCTGAAGGAGGCGCTTGAGGGTGCCGAGATCGAGCCGGTCAGCCAGGCGCAGGCCGCGTTGAGCGCCAGCGCCCAGAAGATCGGCCAGTTGGTTTACGCCCAGCAATCCGCCGATGCCGCCGGTTCGGCTTCCAGCGCCGGCTCCGGTTCGGACGCGGGCGCCCAGGGCGGCGGGTCCGGCGCGGACGACGACATTGTCGACGCCGAGGTGATTGACGAGGATCAGGTCTGATTATGAGTTCTACGACCGGAAACAACCGGGGCGGCCGCTCCGCGAAAGCGGCGTCCGCCCCGGCGGACGCCGGCCAGCGTGAGGGCCGCCACCACGTCTCGCGGGCGTCGGCCGACGCCCAGGACGACCTTGACCAGCGCGTCGACAACTTGGACGAGGATCTGGCGGTGGAGCACAATCTGGGGGTTGACCCGGATGAGCTCACCGGGGACGGCGGCCTGGAAACCAACTCCGAAGGCCGGCCCGTGATCCGCGACAACCGCAAGGTCGACCCGATCTCGGGCCGGGCGCGCAAGGCTGGCAAAGCCGGCGGGGCGTCTGGCGCCGGGACGGGGGGAGGCGGCCGGACGGCATCGGGCGCGGGGTTGTCGGAGGAGACCCCGGACACGGCCGAAGCGGCGGCCCGCGCGTTGGAGGACGAGGTCGTGGCGGCCGCCGAGCTGATCTCGACGCGGGAGGAGCTGCGGGTCCGGACCGAGGACTTGCAGCGCCTCAGCGCCGAATACGCCAACTACCGCAAACGGGTGGACCGGGACCGCGCCGTGGCGGGGGACCAAGCCCGCGCGGAGGTGCTGACAGCGCTGATTCCGGTGCTGGACGACATCGACGCGGCGCGGACTGCGGGCGAACTGGACGGCCCGTTCAAGGCGGTCGGCGAGAAGCTCGAGGCGGCCCTCGCCAGGTTCGGCCTGGAACGCTACGGCGCCGAGGGCGAGCCGTTCGACCCGACCATTCACGAGGCCTTGCTGCACCAAACCGATCCCCAGGTCAAGGTCCCCACCATCTCGTTGGTCCTCCAACCCGGGTACCGGATGGGCGAGAGGGTGTTGCGGGCCGCGCGCGTCGGCGTGGTCGATTCGGAGGGCTGACATGGCCGGGCAGGACTGGTTCGAGAAGGACTTCTACAAGACGCTCGGCGTCCCGAAGAACGCGGATGACCAGACCATCAAGAAGGCCTACCGGAAGCTGGCGCGGACTCTCCACCCGGACGCCAATCCGGGCGACGCGGCCGCCGAGGAGCGTTTCAAGGAAGTGTCCGAGGCCTATTCGGTGCTGTCCGACCAGGAGCAACGCAAACAATACGACTCGGTGCGGGCAATGGCCGCAGGCGGGGCGAGGTTCTCGGCCGGGCCCGGCGGCGCGGCCGGCGGGGGCGGCTTCGACGACATGTTCTCCGCGATGTTCGGCGGCGGGCGGGGCAACAGCCGTGTGCGCTATTCGACCGGCGCGGGCGGGGACTTCAACCTCGAGGACATCCTGGGCGCGTTTGGGGGCGGCGGTTTCTCCGGCGGCTTTGGGCCCGGCGCGGCCGGCCCGGCGGCGGGCGGAGACCTGCACGCTTCGGTGACCCTGCCGTTCCGGGACGCCGCGGCCGGTTCGACCCAGGTGCTGACGATCGACGGCCAGTCGATGACTGTGCGGATCCCGGCGGGCGTGCGCAACGGCCAGAAGATCAAACTGGCGGGCAAGGGGCAGCCGTCCCGCACCGGCGGGGTGCCCGGCGACCTCGTCATCACGGTGACAGTCCCGGTCCACCCGGTGTTCTCCCTGGACGGCAACAACCTGCGCCTGACCGTGCCCGTGACGTTCGCCGAGGCGGCGTTGGGCGCGCGCGTCGAGGTGCCGACCTTGGACGGGGGCGCGGTCACGGTCAAAGTGCCGGGCGGCACTCCCACGGGCCGCACATTGCGGGTCAAAGGCAAGGGCATCACCACCGCCAAAGGCACCGGCGACATGTTGGTCACCATCAACGTGGCGGTGCCGCAGAAGGTTTCCGGGAAAGCCAAAGAGGCCCTGGAGCAGCTGCGGGAGGCGACGCGGGGCGAGGATCCGCGCGCCGAACTGCGCCGTCAGGCCGCCCAATGAGCCGGCGGGCGGTGGCGCCATGACCACCATGCGGATCGACGTGCGCTACCAGACCGCGGCGGGCCCGGCGGATTCCGCCGCTCCGGACTTTCAGGACAAACCCGTCTACCCGATTGGCGTGGCCGCCCACCTGGCGGAAATGCATCCCCAAACCCTGAGGCAGTACGACCGCCTGGGGCTGGTAGTCCCCAAACGCGCGGCGGGGCGGGGCCGGCGCTACTCGGCGCGGGACATCGCCACACTGCGGGAGGTTCAACGGCTGTCCACGCAAGAGGGCGTCAACTTGGCGGGCATAGCCCGCATCCTGGCCCTGGAAGAAGAGAACCGGGACCTGCGCCGCCAGGTGGCGGACCTGCGGGCCGCCGCCTACCCCGGCCAGAGGATCTTCGCGGTCGCCTCCTCCGGGGACGCGATCCCGCTGGCCCCGGGCCAACGCGCGCGCCGCGCCCCCGTGGACGCAGAGTCCCGCGCGGTCATCCTCTGGCGCCCGTAGAGAAGGCAAATGGGGACGGTACCTGTTTCCGGCTCGCCGGAAACAGGTACCGTCCCCATTCTTGCGAGGGACAGCCGGGCGATCACGTTGCGGGACAAACCTGAGCGCAAGATAATGGCCGGATGCCCTTAAGCGGTTTGCCCCTGGTTGACGCGGTCGACCTCAAACGCCAAGTCGGCGCCCTGACGTTCGCCCGCGGTCACGAGTATTTCCGGCGCGGCCTGGTGTTGACCAGGACCATCTCCTACGACCCGATCGACCTGAGGCTGTACGGACGCGTGCGCGGCACCAGACCAACCCCCTACGAATGCCGCATCTGGCTGGAGGCGGACGGGGACGGCTTCGTGGTGGAAGCCGACAGCGGGCTGTGCACCTGCCCGGTCGGCTTCGACTGCAAGCACATTGTGGCCCTGGTGCTGGCCGCGAACTCCGCGGCCATGAGAGACCAGACCAATCAGCTCGAAGTGCCCAGATGGGAGCTCCAACTCCGCAAGTTGGCGAACGCGATCAGCGCCGGCACCACGCTGCCCAAGCTGGCGCCCGTGGCCCTCCAGTTGCGCGCCGTCGAATGGGCGGGCCGGTATTCGGGTCGGCCCACTGTGGAGGCCCGGATCGCCCGGCCGGGGAAGAACAAGCGCTGGGTTGGGCATCCCGACCTGCGTTGGAGCACAGACGCGTGGCGGGACGCGGGCGTCAGCCGCGCGCAAGCCCGCTGGTTCCAAGACTTCAACCGGCTGGCGAATCCTGGCTACGGCTCGTCCACCTGGTTGCAACTGAGCCTCACCGATTCGGACGCCTTGTGGCCGCATTTGGCCCGCGCGGCCGATCTGGGAATCGAGTTGATTGGCGACAAGCCCGGCGACACGGTTGAACTCGCGTCGATCGTCGAACCGGCCATTGACCTGCGCCAAGACGACCACGGTCTGCGTCTCGCGGAGGTGGTGCGGATTGGCGGCGCCAGCGGCGAGACGCTGACCGGAGCGACTGTGGCGACCATCGGGTCGACCGGGTACGCGGTTTTCATCGAGCCCCGTGCGGACCAAGCGTCCGGCCAAACCGCCGGCAAAGGCGGCGGCCGGCGCATTGTGCTTGGCCCCGGCGACGGCCGGGGCGCGGTGGTCGGGGCGGCGTTCAAGTCCGCGCTCCCCCTTGCCATCCCCGCGAATCAAACGGACGGCTTCTGGAAGGACCTCTACCCGGTCTTGGCCAACGCCCTACCCGTCCTGTCAACCGACGGGTCGGTTGAGCCGCCCGAATTGCCCGCCGCGCGGCTGACGCTGCGCATCGACCGGCCGTCCCCCACCAAGGCCAAGCTGACCTGGCTGTGGCGGTACGGCCACGGCGCGGACGCGCACCAGTACCCGACAGATTCGGCCGAGCGCCCAGGCCCCAGGTGCGACCCCGCTGGCGAGGAGGCCATCCTGGCCCGCGTCGAAGCCGTCCGGGCCGCTTCCAGCCAGGCGTTCGGCGACCCGCGTTTGGCCAGCACGGAGCAGTTGTCCGATGCCGTCTTGGCCGGTTTCGCGATCACCGCCCTGCCCGCTTTGCGCCAGGTTGAGGGCCTGACGATCACCGGGGATTTGGACCACATCAGGGTCCGCACCGAAGAGCCGACCGTGCGGATCAAAGCCCAAGACGCCGGCGACGGCGACTGGTTCGACCTCAACGTGACGGTCCAAGTGGGGGACGTGGACTTGGTGTTCGCGGACATCTTCGAAGCGCTGGCGGCCGACGAGCCGCACGCCATGGCCAAAGACGGGTCGCTGGTGTCCCTGGACCACCCGCTGTTCCAGAAGCTGGCGCGGCTGATCGGCGAGGCCGCCAAGCTGTCCGACCGCCCGGGCAAGCCCCGGATTGGCCGCTACCAGGCATCGCTGTGGCAGGACTTGGAGGAGGCGGCCGGTTCGATCGAAGGGGCGGAGCGGTGGCGGGCCGCCATGGCGGAGCTGCGGGGCCTGGCGGACGCGGCCCCCTCCGCCGAGCCGTTGCCCAAGGCTGTGACAGCGAATCTGCGCCCTTACCAGAAGGCGGGCTACGACTGGCTGACCTTCGTCTGGCGGCACAAATTGGGCGGCGTGCTGGCGGATGACATGGGCCTGGGCAAGACCGTGCAGGCCCTCGCGATGATGGCGCGGGCGCGGTCCGAGCAGCCGGCGGGCACGCCGCCGTTCCTGGTGGTCGCCCCGTCCTCGGTGGTGCCCGGCTGGCTGGAGGAGGCAGCGCGCTTCACCCCGGACTTGGTGGTGCGCCCCGCGAGCGAAACCCGCGCGCGGGCCGGCGTGCCTTTGACGGAATTGGCCGCGGGGGCCGACCTGATTGTCACCTCCTACGCGATCTTCCGGCTTGACAAGGACCAGTTCGCGGAGATCGCCTGGCCGGGGCTGATCCTGGACGAGGCCCAGTTCGCCAAGAACTTCGCCACCAAGGTGAACCAGCAGGCCAGGGCCCTGCACACGGATTTCAAGCTGGCCATCACCGGCACGCCCATGGAGAATTCGCTGGAGGAGTTCTGGGCCATCTTCGCGATTGTCGCGCCCGGTTTGCTTGGTTCGCGCAAGCAGTTCAAGGAGGTCTACGGCGGCCCGATCGCCGCCGGCGGGGACGGCGGCCGGGACGCGATGGCGCAGTTGCGGCGGCGGGCGAAGCCGCTGCTGCTGCGCCGCACCAAGGAGAAGGTGGCCGCCGACCTGCCGGAACGCCAAGAACAGGTGCTGCATGTGGAGCTGGCCGGACGGCATCGTGAACTATATGACACCTATCTGCAACGGGAGCGCTCAAGGATGCTGGGGCTGCTGGAGGACTGGGACGCCAACCGGTTCGCCATCCTGAGGTCCCTGACCATGCTGCGGCGCGCCGCGTTGGACGTCACCCTGGTGGACCCGGCCCTCCAGTCCGTGCCGTCCTCGAAACTGGACGTGCTGATGGACCAACTGGACCAGGTCATCGGCGCGAACCACCGCGCGCTGGTCTTCTCACAGTTCACCACCTACCTGGCGAAGGTCCGCGCCCGGCTGCGCGAGTCCGGGATAGAACACTCCTACCTGGACGGGTCCACGCAGAACCGCGCGGACGTCATCAACGGATTCAAGACCGGCGCCGCCCCGGTCTTCCTGATCTCGTTGAAGGCGGGCGGGTTCGGCCTCAACCTGACCGAGGCGGACTATGTCTTCCTGCTGGACCCGTGGTGGAACCCGGCCACGGAGAACCAGGCGATCGACCGCACCCACCGGATCGGCCAAACCCGGCCAGTCCTGGTCTCACGGCTGGTCTCCCAGGACACCATCGAAGAAAAAGTCATGGCCCTGAAAGAACGCAAACAAGCGCTCTTCGACTCCCTCCTAGACCAAGACGGCGCCTTCTCCACGGGCCTGACCCCCGAAGACGTCGCCGCCCTGGTCAACTAAGCAGGGCTTGCCTGTTGGCCGGATCGGGCCATTCCAAGCGTCTGCGGGGCCAGGCCCCAGTCCCCCAAAGCGGGGAGACCGGGGCACCTGGCCCCGCATCGCAACGACCGCGCTCGTGCTAGACGAGTGCCTTCACTTGCGCAACAGTCCACACGGTGCCGTCCGCGAATTTGAACGCTGCGGGTTTGTAATAGGCGTCATACTGCGACGTCCCGACCGAGTAGTAGAACCAATTCTGATACTCCAACGACCCGCCCGGATAGAGAAACGCCAGGCCGCTCCCGGACTTCGAAGCCGTCAGGTCCTCCGGCGCCACCCCGGCCGGGAACTCCACCACAGTGTTGCTGTCCGAATCGGCCAGCGTGTTCACGCCAAAGCCCGGCTTGTAGACGTCCGCCCCGGCGCCGCCATCCAACCGGTCGTCCCCGGGGCCGCCGTCCAACACGTCATCGCCACCCTGACCGTACAACTTGTCGTCACCGGCGCCCCCGACCAACGTGTCCGCAGACCCGGCGCCCGTGATCGTGTCGTCCCCGCCGAACCCGCGGAACTCCGACACCTTGTACGGCGAACCCGACAACACGTCGGCGCCGTCCGTGCCCTCGAACACCCACCGGAAATCCTTGATCGCCTGGGCGCCCATCTCCGCCCCGTCCGCGAACCTGAACAAAGCGGGTTTGTAATAGGCGTCATACTGCGACGTCCCGACCGAGTAGTAGAACCAATTCTGATACTCCAACGACCCGCCCGGATAGACAAACACCAGGGAGTTGCTCACCCGCGCGGCTGTCAAGTCACCAGCGACAACGCCCGCCGGGAGAATCACCACAGTGTCGTTGTCCGAGTCGGTGACCACGTCCGCTCCGCCGCCGGACAAGTCGTAGACGTCCGCCCCGGCGCCGCCATCCAACCGGTCGTCCCCGGGGCCGCCGACCAGCAAATCCTCGCCAGCCCCCGCGTACACGGTGTCATCGCCGGGGCCCGCCACCAAGTGGTCATCGCCGGCGTTTCCGTTCAGCCTGTCGTTCCCCGCGCCGCCGTACAACTCGTCTGCGGCGGCTGACCCGTTCAGCGTGTCGTTGCCGCCCATGCCGTACGCGGTCGGCCACCCCGCGGTG
>JAITFE010000124.1 GCA_031281585.1 Bifidobacteriaceae bacterium
GACCCGCGGATGGCGAAGCTCCGGATGAAAGTGTCCGGCGGGCTGCGCACCGCCGAGGGCGCCAACCAATTCGCCCGCCTCCGCTCCTACCTGTCAACCGCCGCCAAGAACGGCGTCCAAGGATTCGACGCACTCACCCGCGTCTTCACCCGGCAGCCATACCTACCCCAGACCACCTGACCAGTTACGACGACGGTACAGCGAATATGGCGCGCAGGCTCAGTCAAATGCACTGCGCGGGCACCGGGACAGGCTGCTGGCAATACCGCCTGCGCCGGGTCAAGGATTCGCGGTGGCCGCCCTTCGTTTAGTTTTCCGCTCCTGCGGCCAGGAGTTGTTCCACGATTTCGGTGTACCCCGCCTCTGCGGCGTAATGCAGGGCGCTGTGCTGGTCGTTGTCGACCGCTCCCAGATCAGCGCCCGCCTCGATAAGCATGGCGGTGAAGTCGTTCTTGCCGCGCATCGCGGCCAAGATCAGCGGGGACTCGCTCTCGGCGTTGCGGGCGTTGATGTCGGCTCCGGCGCCGATCAGCGCTTTGCCGACGAATTGGTTGCCCAGGGCGGCGGCCAGGTGCAGCGGGGAGTTGCCGGAAAGGTGCTTCAGGTTCACGTCGGCGCCCGCCTTGATGAGCATTTCGGTGATGTGGATGTTCTCCCCGCGCACCGCCAAGAGCAGCGGCGTGTCGCCCGCGTCGTTGAGGCCGTCGACTTGAACCCCTTCCGTTTTCAGCAGGCCGGCCACCACTTCGCTTTGGCCGTTGAGGCACGCCTGGTGCAGGGTTGTGTTTCCGAAATTGTCGGTGTGACCCGAATCGGCGAGCAGCGCGAGCACGTCCCTGAGCCCGCCGGCGGCGGCGTAGTCGATGGCGCCTTGGCCGTCCTCGTCTTTGATGCTCTTGTCCGCGCCGTGCTCCAGCAGCAGGCGGGTGATCTCGCTGCGGCCGTTCGCGGCCGCGTGGATCAGCGCCGTCTTGCCCTCCTTGTCGGTGGCGTTGACGTCCGCTCCCGCTTCCAGCAGCATTCGCACAATGTCCTTGTTCGCGCTTCGGGCGACGGCGTGCAGCGGAGTGAGGCTCGCGTTGTTGGCCAGCGAGGCGTCCGCGCCCGCGTCGAGCAGAAGTTTGACGATGTCACGGGCACCCTTCAGGCAGGCGTAGAACAGCGGCGTGTTCCCGATGCCGTCCCGCTTGTCCACGTCCACGTCGCCTTTCTTGAGCATCGCCTGCACCACGCCCTTTTGGGCGTTCTTGCAGGCGCTCAGGAAGATGTTGTCCATGTTGGAGGCCATTGGGGTCAATCCTTTCGGTCACATATTGCCCAGCAGAAATCTCACCAGCAGTTCGTTGTCGCTGGCCTGCGCATAATCCAGCGCGGTTTTGCCGGCGTTGTTGACGGCGTCCACAGTGGGCGAGCCGTAGTCGAAGAGGTTTTCCGCCATCTCCTTGGCGGCGGCCGCCCCGCCGTTTCTGGCCGCGTAATGCAGCGCGGTGTTGCCGTCCCTATCCTTCGGGCCGACGTCGGCACCGTTTTCCAGGAGCAGAAGCTGGATTTCGTCAGCCATTCTCATGTCGAATTTGGGGTTGCCCTTGGAGGCCAGCATCAGCGGCGTCTGCCCGTGAGCGTTGGTCTTGTTGACGTCCGCCCCGTGGGCGATCGCCGCGTCCACAATCAGCCAGCGAAGCGTCTCCCGCGTAGTGAACATGTCCAAGTCGCGGCTGTCCCGCAGGGCGAAGGTCAAGAGCGTGTTGGACTGGTCGTCCACCGCGGCGTTGATGTCCAGGCCGGCCGCGACCATCGCGGCGATGATTCTGGCGGGCCAGTTTTCGGCGAAAATGCTCCGCACCTCGCGGGGATTATGGGAGGCGGACAACCACGACAGAGCGGTTGTGCCGTTGCCCGCGCGGACATTCGGGTCGGCCCCCAGTTCCAGCAGCAACTCGCACATAGGGAGGTCGCATTTCCAGCACGCCAAAGCGAGCGGCGTGCCCTCCCCGTACCCGAAAATGTCGTCGACCTCATCAAGGTCGGCGCCAAGCCCGGCCAGCGCCCGGACGGCCTCCTCATCTGATTTGCCCACCGCTTGATGCAGCGTCAGGCCGCCCGCCTTCAGGCGGAGGGCGGCGTCCGCGTCCTCGTCTTGGCCGGAGGAGGCTTCGTCTCCGGTGACTTCCCCGCGCAGCAGCGCGCCGATCCTTTTGGCCCCCCGGCGTTCGGCCAGCAGGTGGGCCGTCTCGCCCATGTTGTTCTTGTCCTCGGGGTCAACGCCCGCGTCGAGCAACGCCTTGACTCCCCGGAGGGCGATGCCGACCCGGTACTCCATCCGCGCTGCCAAGTCTTCCGCCCGCTTTCGTTGGTGTTCCACGGTGGCGGGGTCCGCGTTTTCACGGACGCTTTTCTCGTATTTTTCTTGCGCCTGTTGGTAATCGTTGACGCAACCGGATAGCGACTCGATCAGTAGGTGCAGGCCGTTGTTGCCGTCGCCGTCAGTTCGGGTGATCCGTGCGCCCTTGTCGAACAGCGCTGCCAGGAACTCTCCGTTGCCGTTGCGGGCTGCCTCCAGATAACACCAGCGCCCGTCCCCGTCCTTTTTCATGGGGCTGGCCCCGGCGTTCAGAAGCGCTGCGGTGAGATCGTAGACCGTGTTCTTGGGCACGTCGGGCGTCAATTCCCGGCATTTGGCCACCATCCACAGTGGCGTGTGGCCGGAGTCATTTAGCGCGCTGGGGTCGCAGCCCTCGCCCAACAGGTAGGCCACGGCGCCAAGATCCAAGTTGGCCGCGGCCAGGTGCAGCAAGGTGTCGCCATTCTGATGTGCGGCCTTCTTGTCCGGCGTCGCCTGGTACATCGTGAGGATTTCCGCCGCCGTCTTTTGGCCGTCTCTCAGGGCGCCGTAGGCCATGCGGATATCGAGGTATTCCATGATCGGTTTCCCCTTATTCCCCAGCCCGTGCAAGGGCTTGTTCCACGTTCGCGTACCGTCTTGGCTTGAGGGCTTCGGCCAACGTCCGCACACGGTCCCAAAGCCCCAGTTCGGCGCAACAGTCGACTAACAGCCGCCGGATGGCGTCCTGCGCGTATTCGGGAGCGAACTGCGGCGCGTCTTCCGGCATGGGCACCCTGTAATCGCTTAACTGCTCCCGCGCCGCCAACAACCGGTAAGTCTCATTTGGGGTTGGGCGGTTCCCCAACTGTCTCCTCTTGGCCAGCGACAGCGCCCGGTCCAGGTAATTCATCGCCCGCTCAACTTGATCCGCCGCCATGTGGCACAAGGCAAGGTTGAAAAGCACGGCGGGGTGCTCACGCTCCAAGTCCTTGAAAATCCGGTAGGCCTCGGCTATCGCGCCCATCCTGAAGAGTTCGCAGGCAAGGGGATAAAGCTTGTTCCGGTCCTCGGCGCCGGCCTTTCCGGGGGCGCCCGGCAGTCCTCCGAGCAACGACAATGTCCATTCCCTCCGCTGTTGGGGCATTCGCCGCAGACTTCTGCGGGCGCCGGCGATGTCATGATCCCCCGGCGGCCAGATTACCAGCCACGAGGCCGGCCGGATGACCGGTCCGCTGGCAACTTGCGCCCCAGGTGCGGGACCATCTGGGCAACGGCTTCGACTCGCTACATGTGGCCAGCGCTTGTGACGCCGCTCATCTGGACGGATCTGTGGTTTCGGCGAGCGGTCGGCCCCAGTTCGGCGTCCGCGGCGAACTCGGCGGTGTGAGAGGCGCGATCATCGAGGCGTTTGAGCACCGTGACGGCGTAGATCGCATCCGTGATGACATTTCGCTGGATTCAATCCTGCGGGGAGTGGAAGGCGGCTGGTTCCGCACGGGCGTCGGATCCGCGGGCTAGCGCTTGCGCGGTTTGTAGTCGAGCACGTCGCTGTGTATTCGGCAGCCAGGCAATCCCGCTATGACGAGTTTGACCTCGTCGCGGCTGATGGGGTTGTTTCGGATGTTCAGCTTCTTCAGGTGCGGCAGCGCCAATATGCTCCGGGGGAGCACGTCAAGTCCCATGCCGTAAAGGTGCAGATCCTCCAGGTTTGGGCGGCGGTCAAACACGTCGGGGATCGAGCGCCGCCCGTCCTCGCCGACCAGCCAATCCGCTTTTCTGCTCGGTTTCCAGAAGGAGAGGTCAAGGGTCGTGAGTTGGCTCAAGCCCTTTATGCCCTCCAGCACCTCCGGGAACAGCGAATGGCGCGGGAGGCGTTGGCCCTGCACGGCTTCGCCGCTCGCGGCCAGGGACTTGAGTTGCGCCAGGCCGGACAGATCCGGAAAGTGCTCCAGATCTGACAGCGAGCAGCCGAAGTCCAATTCCACAAGGCTCGTCAAGCGGTTTATCCCGTCGCCGATTCCCGAGAATCTGTTGACGTTGAAATAGAGGCGTTCCAACCCCTCCAATTCGAACACCCATTCCGGCGCCGGCCGGGGGATGAAGTCCCGCGCCCAGTAGGATAGGTGCAATTCCCTGATGGCCGCCGCTTGGGTGACGGCTTCCGGTGCGTCGAAGACGCATTGACCCCGCAGCCACAGGCTTTCGACCCCCGATTCGCGGATGTCGTCTGGGATGGCGGTCTTGTCGTCCAAATAAAGGGTTTTCAGTTCTGCCGCCATGCCCCTTGCCCTCCTCGGCACCCGCTCGCGTTGACCTGCGGAGCAATCTCGCAGGTTCGGGCCCGCCAAGTCACGCGGGATCCCAGCGCCCGATGCCGTCCGACTGGCACCACAGGGCCCAAACGTGGGGAGTTAGAGCGAGGACAAGAAGGCGAGAACGAACAGGGCCAGGAAGATCAAGGCGACCAGGCCCGTGGCGGGGCTGGTTCGGGACGGGCGTCGGGTTTGCCGGTAGCCGGAGAACTGCTGGGCTGGCTGCGTCTTCATGGGGTTCCGGCGCGGATCGACCGGGGCGGGTGCCCCGAAGGCTGAGGGCGGCTCGGGCCGCTGCGGGCGCGATTGAAATTGGCCGGGCCGCCTCGCCTGGCCTTGGGTTGGGCGCGGGCCCCAGGCCATGGGCAGCGCCCTGGCCGGTCGCATGGGTATGGGCGGCGCGGCGGCCGCCGCCGGTTGGGTTGGGGGCGCCCAAGCGCCGCCAACGGCGTAGCCCGGCTGCGGGTAGCTCTGGGCCGGCATCCGCGCGGGCTGGGTTGGGCGCGGGCCCCACGTCATGGGCAGCCGTCCTGTTGGCGGGAGGGGCATGGGCGGCGCGGCAGCCGGCGGCGGCTGCGTCGGTGGCGCCCAGGCCCCACCAGCCGCGTAACCAGGCTGCGCATAGCTCTGGGCCGAAGCCTGGGGCCTGGGCGGGGCGGCCGGCTGTCGACGGGCGGGAGCGGGACGTTGGGGGGGCTGCGGGGCGGGGGCGACGGCATCGGCGGCGGGGTTGATCCTGTCGAAGCCCGCGGCCAGTGTGGCCATCGGAAATGGGGTGAACGCGCCGATGCCGAACGGTTGCGACGGCAAAACCAGGCGCGGCGGTTCTGGGGTGGTGACGCGGGGCGCCGCCGAATTCGCCGTCAAGGCCATGAGTCAAGGGTATTCGCAACGGCTTGGGGCCCGTGACAACAGGCGTGCGGTTGGAGAAGCGCCTGGCCGTCGCTACGGCTGTCACCCGTCGGCAGAAGAGCGACTCAGCCAACGGAGGTGGGCGCGGTGCCTGGGTGGACGGTCGGCTGTGGGGCCCGACGAATGCGGGCGGCGACCCGAGGGAATCCTTCGGAGCGTCAATGATGGACGCCCTCACGGCGATGGTCGACACGTACCTGGAAAGGTGGCGGAAGCCAAGCCGACGGCAGCCCGAGTCGCGGCCTGGGGAAGCAAAACGGGCCAGCTCCGGGCCCCTGGTGGGAGGTGGGTTTGACGCGTCCGCGCCGCCAAGAGCTATCGGACGTCACGGGCCCCGGACACCCTCGGTACCCCGCCCGAAGCAGCTGCCTTAGCCTCTAGGATGAAAGAACCCTAACGGCTCTTCTTGCGCGGGTCGCCTCGCGGCAAGTGAGAATTGGAAGGCGGTCTAGGCGTTGGCCCGCTCGAATGCGCTGCCATCCCGTGGGAAGGAAGATTTTGGTCGCACCAGGTACCACGCGTCAGCAATGGGGGTTCGCCGCGAATGGCTAGGTTGGCACCGATGGGTCGAGTACGGGTGTTCGCAGCAGTCGTCGTGTGCTGCTGCGTCTTGGCGAGTTGCGTCTCAGGCGGAAACGAAGCCGAGACGACAAGCAGTCCGGTTGCTGGCAGCACAACTGCCGGTCCCAGTGCCTCGGGCACGGGCAGCCTCGAAGTCCTGGAGGGCTCACCTTTCTCCGCGCATTTGCCGGGCATAGTTGAATTGATGCGTCTGCCGGAATACACCGCCGCGCAGGAGGCCAGGATCCGAGAATGGGAGCGGGATCGCGAGGATTCCATCGCTGGTTGCATGCGCGAGCGAGGTTTCGACTACTTCCCGGGTGATTGGGAACCGGAAGAAGCGGGGGCATCCATGTTGTTCTTTGTGGATGGAGTAGACGTGATCGCTGTAAACGGGTTGCCGAATGACCTTGCGCGGGTCCGCGCCGAAGGGTATGGCTTGAGGGCCCCGGCGGGAGGAACCGAAAGCGGGGGTGAGGCGTTGCCCGGAGCTCAGGCGAATGAGGAGTATCGGGAATCGCTTTCGGCTGACTCGCGCGAGGCCTACGATCTGGCTATGGGTGGCCAAGATGTTTATGAAGAGCCGGATCCCAGCGCGTTACCCGGCTGCCTCACGTTGGCGAACGAGCGGCATCCCGAGCCGGAATTGGGTGACTTGTCAGTCGCCCGTCAATTTTGGGTCGATTTCGGCCCGTTGGTGCTTGGCATGAATCGCGTGGCGCTCGAAGACGTGTTCAACGATCAACGCGTACGCGACTTGTCTCTCGAGTGGTACTCCTGCATGGTCAAAGCTGGGTACAGCGAATTGGCTGAGGGTGGCTATTACTCAGTCGACAACATTGATCTTAACGCTGGCTACAGCCTCGCTTTGGCGACTAAAGCCGACGGCGAGGTCGGAGATTCTTGGTACAACTTCGGGATTTCCGACACCCCGGATGACGAGCGTTCCCTAGTTGGATCGCCGGCCGAGATCGCGATCGCCGTAGCCGACTTTCAGTGCCGCGAGCCGTTGAACTACTTTGAAACACATCGGGCCGTGCAGCTTGAACTTGAGCAGGCCTATGTCGATCAGAACAGCGCGGCCTTTGACAAGCTAACTGCCTTTTACGACCGCTACAAGGCCGGAGACCTGAGCTGAAAGGAAAGAAGCCGATCCGGAATCCGGTCTTACCCGGCGTCCGTGAATGATCCGTCAGGCGACGGTCAACTCGACCGCGACGTGACCCGCGACCCGCCAACGGGGGTGCCATGGCCCAGCACGCCGCGCCCCGTCAATTCCCCAGACAGCCGCTAAGGCGCCTGCGTGGGGAACAATGGGGCCAGGGTTACTTGGTCGCCAGAGCCGGTGTCGATTCGGAAGTCCTCAATCTTTGAATCAGCCGGCACGTCGAAGCCGAAATACAACCGCTCCTGCGCATCAGACTGGTACGCGGGGCCGCTGCCCACAATCACCACGTCGTAAGTGTTGCCCGCGCCGTCAATGAGCCTGATCGGGTCCTTCTTGACCGCATCTCTCAGGTCTTTCAGGCGGAAGTCGAAAGCGTCGCCGACCTTTGAACCGCCACGGTAATCGAAGACAACCCTAAGCAACTTGCCTTGAATTGGGAACGAGGTGTCAACGAACCTTATGTTCATTGCCACGTCGTCGTTGACCAGCGTGAAGCCCATGGTGCCGTTCCACTGCTCCGGATTGTCGGTGACTCGGGAAAACGCCATGGTGTAGTGCAGCCAGCTGACTTCGAGCCCGTCGAGCGTGGTTTCTCCAGACGGCGAGGCCGTCAACTCGGGCTCTTCAGGGCTGGCCTCGCTCGGGCTGGCTTGGGGCGTCTTAGCTGGCGTTGTCTGCTCCTCGACGGGTGTTTGGTCGTCGGCCGCCTGGCTGCCGCATCCGGCGGCGGCCAAGCAGGCGGTCGCCACCGCCACGGCGACCGCCAACGGCCGGATTGACTTGTGGGTCATGATTCGTCTCCTTTCGGTGGGCCCGGTGGCCTGGTGAAGGTCAGCCTATGGACCGCCAGCCCGCCCGTGGTCTGCTCGGAGCAGACATGTGCGCCGAGCCGCTTTGGCTTCCGATGCCCCTGCACGCGGCGGGACGCCCTGGGCGCGCTGACGCCGAAACGGAGAAGACCCCGCCAAGCGACTACGCGGGCGCGCTAAAGGAGCGGGCCAGGGCCATGGGAGCGTTGACGGTGGCGTGTCAGGGACTACGCGGGCGCGCTAGAGGAGCGGGCCAGAAGCGATGGTCAACTCGACCGGGACGTGGTCGGAGGCTCCCTTGCCTTTGCGTTCGTCGCGGATGATGGCGACCGAGGTCACCCGGTCCGCCAACGCGGGCGAGCAGTACGCGAAGTCGATCCGCATGCCCTCGTCCTTGGCGAAACGCAGTTGCTGGTAGTCCCACTGGGTGTACAGATGCTCGGCGGGGAGGTGCTCGCGGGTGACCTCGCGGAAACCCGCCTCCGCCAGGGCGGCGAACGCCGCGCGCTCGGCGGGCGAGACATGGGTCAGGCCTTCGAATGCGGCCGGGTCCCACACGTCGGTGTCCAGGGGCGCCACGTTGAAGTCCCCAACCAAAGCGATCTGGGCGGAGGGGTTGGCGGCGAGCCAGGAGGCGGCATCGTCGGCAAGGGTCCTCAGGAAGCGCAACTTGTAGGCCATGTGCGGGTCGTTCTGGCCGCGGCCGTGGGGCACGTACAGCGACCAAACGGTCACCCCGTCGCAATCGGCGGCCAAAGCGCGGGCCTCCACCTGCGGTTCGGTGCCAGGCTTGGCAAAAGCGGGTTGACCAGGCAAAGCCGTCTGAACGTTGGCCAGGCCGACGCGGGAGACCACCGCCACCCCGTTCCACTGGTTGAAGCCGGAACGCGCCACCTGATAGCCGATCTCCTCGAACGCCTGGGACGGGAACGCCTCGTCTTTGACTTTGGTTTCCTGCAAGGCCAGCACGTCCACCTGGTGTTCTTGCAGGTAATTCAGAGTCCGGTCAAGGCGGGCGCGAAGCGAGTTGACGTTCCAAGTGGCTATCCGCATGACCCCAGGGTAGGTGGCGTCTTGGGACCAGCCAAGTAGGCTGGGCTCATGGGTACAGCACTGATCACGGGGGCGAGCGCTGGGCTGGGCGAGGAATTCGCCTGGCAATTGGCCACTGTCCGGCACAACCTGGTGTTGGTGGCGCGTGACGAGGAGCGTCTGGGGCAGGTGGCAGCGAAGATCCGCTCGGCGGCCGGCGTGCGAGTCGAGGTCCTGCCAGCCGACCTGTCCAAGGAACGAGACCTCGGCAAAGTGGTGGCGCGTGTGCGCCAACCGGCGCGGCCGGTCGGGCTGCTGGTGAACAACGCCGGGTTCGCCGTGCGCCAGTCCTTCTTGAAAGCCTCGCTGCGCGACTTGGCGGCGATGGAGAAAGTCATGGTCCACTCGGTCATGGTGTTGTCGCACGAGGCTGCCCGCGCCATGGTCGAGCGGCGACGCGGGGCCATCCTCAACGTGTCCTCTGTCGCCGCCTACCTGGCTTCCGGCGTTTACGCCGCCGACAAGGCCTGGGTCAAGACCTTCACAGAAGGCCTGGCGGTCGAGTTGCGGGGCACGGGGGTGACCGCGACGGCGCTGTTGCCGGGGTTGACGCGCACGGAGTTTCACGCTCGGGCGGGTTTGGACTATCTGTCCTACCCATCCGTGGCGTGGCTTTCCGCCGCCGATGTCGTCTCGCGGGCCCTGTCGGACGTCCGCCGCGGCGCTGTCCTTTCGACCCCGTCTTTGCGGTACGGGGTCATTGGGCAGATCGCCCGGGTGCTGCCAAGGTCCCTGGTGCGAGCGATCAGCGGGGTGGAGGACCGATGACCGACGCGGGCGCGGTCGGCGCGCCTGACCCTGCCGGGCTGACTGGCGTGAATGCGAGGACGCCGGAGGATGGCGCGTTTGACGCCGCTGGCGGGGAAGGCGGCGTCGGCGGACCGGGCGCGACTGACTTGGCTGGCGTGGGTGCTGCGGGCGTGGCCGGAGTCGCTGGCGGGCCGGACGGCATCGGCGGACTGGGGGCGACCGACTTGGCTGCGCTCGCGGCGCTTGACCGGCGGGAACAACTGCGGCGCCTGGTGGCGGAGTTGGCGGTCATTCGCGGGCGGGTCACTTTGGCGTCCGGCCGGGAAGCCGACTACTACGTTGACCTGCGGCGCGTCACGTTGCACCATTTGGCGGCGCCGCTGGTGGGCCACCTGCTGCTTGACCTGCTTGAGGAACGCGGGCTGGTGGCGGGCGAGGACTACGCCGCCGCCGGCGGCCTGACCATGGGCGCGGACCCGGTGGCCGGGGCGATGCTTCACGCCGCCGCCGCTCGCGGCCTGGACTTGGACGCTTTCGTGGTCCGCAAGGACGCCAAGGCGCACGGGCTCCAGCGGCGGATCGAGGGCCCGGACGTCGCGGGCCGCCGCGTGGTCGCGGTCGAGGACACCTCCACCACTGGCGGATCGGTGATCACGGCGGTTGAGGCCCTAAGGGAAGCGGGCGCGGAAGTCGCGGCCGTGGCCGTGATCGTGGACCGGTCGACCGGCGCTGGCGCCAAGATCGAGGCCCTCGGCCTCCCTTACTACTACCTGTTCGGACTGGCTGACCTGGGTTTGTGACGCGGAAGCGAGGCGGGAGCCGGTGTCTCCTCGCGGACCGGGCCTGGAGATGACGTGATGATGGCTGGAGCGGCCTGGGCGGCCTTTTTGACGTTGTGCGCCGCGATGGCGTTCATGACGGGGATCATCTGGGGTGGCCCGTGGCCGCCACGCGCCACCACCGCGGACGGCCGAGCCGACCGCCTGAAGCTGGCCGGGCTGAGGCCGGCGAGCCTGGGTTGGGCAGTCGCGGTGCTGGCGATCATGTGGAAGGTCCCCCTGCTGGACAACGTGGCGGTTCAATACGCGCTGTTCGCGGTGTTGCCGCTGGCCCTCGGCGCGGGGGCGCGGCGAATCCTCCTCCTCCGCGAGCCCCGCCCCTAGCCAGGCCCCCGCCCCGTCCGGGTCTGCCCAAACTCCGGTGGCCCCGAGACATGACATTGATGTGCCCGTCTGCCCAGGTCACGGGGCTTGGGTGGCTGGAGGCTCCGGGTCCGGGGCGGGGAGGGGTGGCCGGATTGACCTTACGGGGGTTGGGGCCGTTTCAGGCCAATTTGGACGCCTGGCGGGCCAGCAAAGGGCGCAGTGATCAGTCCGGGGGGCCCGAAGAGGGTTTGACCTGGGGGAAGCCGAGCGCGGTCCGGCCGGGAGGCGGGGTTTGGCACGCGCGGTGGGCAGTCGGCCGCGAATCCGCCGGGACGCCGCAATCGGCGTTTGACGGGCAGCCGCCGCAGGAGCCCGCGGCGCAAGAACGGCGCCCGGCCTGCTTGTCGCGGACCAGTTTCACCACGACCCCGACCACGAGGGCCAACACCAGCGTCCCGACCAGCAATGTGCCCAGCAGGCTTGTCCCCTGGCCCATCGGCTAGACCCCCTGCAACTCGCGGGTCGGGTCGAGCGGGTCCTGGCGGTCCGGCTCGGAGGGTTCGCGAACCGGGCGGACCGCCAAGAACACAATCACGGCCAGCACCGCGACCGCGAAGCAAGTGCCCACGCCGAATTCGCCGCCGGTGAAGAGCCGCCCGAACTGGTTGACCAGCAGCGCCACGCAGTAGGCGAACGCGGTCTGGTATCCGATCGCGAACCAGGTCCAGCGCGTGTTGTTCAACTCGCGGTGGATGGCGCCTATGGCGGCGAAGCACGGCGCGCACAGCAGGTTGAAGATGAGGAACGCGAAGCCGGTCAGCGGCGTGAAGGTGGCGGCGAAGTTGGCCCAGATCTCGGAGCCGTCCTCCGTGACCTCGGCGAAGCCGAACAGGACACCCAGCGTGCCCACCACGTTCTCCTTGGCCACCAGCCCGGTCAGTGTTGCGACGGTGGCGTCCCAGGTCCCGAATCCGAGCGGGGCGAACACCCACGCGATGGACCGGCCCAGGGAGGCGAGCATGCCGTTGCCCAAGTCCTCCACCATGACCAGCCGGCCGCCCTCAAACGCGAACGAGGACAAGAACCACACCGCGACCGCCGAGAGCAAGATGATGGTGCCAGCCCGCTTGATGAAGGACCAACTCCGCTCCCACATGACCCGCAACACAGCTGTGGGGACCGGCCACCGGTACGGCGGCAGTTCCATCACGAACGGCGCGGGTATGCCCCGGAACGGCTTGGTCTTCTTCAGGATCAAACCGGAGACGATGATCGCGCCCACACCCACGAAGTAGGCGCTCGGCGCGACCCACCAGGCGCCGTTGAACACCGCCCCCGCGACCAGCGCGATGATCGGCAGCTTGGCCCCGCACGGCATGAAGGTGGTGGTCATGATGGTCATGCGCCGGTCGGATTCGGATTCGATGGTGCGGGACGACATCACCCCGGGGATCCCGCACCCGGTCGAGATCAGCATGGGGATGAAGCTCTTCCCGGACAGCCCGAACCGCCGGAACCCGCGGTCCAGGATGAACGCCACCCGCGAGATGTACCCGCACGCCTCCAGCGACGCGAGGATGGCGAACAGCACCATCATCTGCGGCACGAACCCCAGCACGGCCCCCACCCCGCCAATGATCCCGTCGAGGATCAACCCGCTCAGCCACGGCGCCACCCGCAGCGAGTCCAGCAGGTTCCCCACCGCCACGGGCACGCCGGGCACGTCCGCCAACCCGAACAGGCTCCAGCCTTCGCCGAACACGCCGTCGTTCGCCCAGTCGGTGACGAAAGTGCCTACGGTGGTCACCGCGATGTAGTAGGTGAGGAAGATCACAGCCGCGAAGATCGGCAGCGCCAGCCATCGGTTGGTCACCACCGCGTCGATCCGGTCCGACCAGTCCACCCGTTCGTCCCGCCGGTTCACGATGCCGTCCAGCAAAGCCCCCAAGAACACGTAACGTTCTTCGGTTATCGCGCTTTCGACGTCGTCCGACAGGGCCCGCTCCGTTGCCGCTATCGCGGCTTCGCCCGCGTTGGCGATCTCCGTGAGGGACTCGGGCAGGCGGGGGTCGCGTTCCAGCAGTTTGATGGCCGCGAACCTGGCGAACCTGGGCTCGATCAGGCCGTCCAGGCGTTGTTGGAACCAGGCAAGCCCGTCCTCGATCGGTTGGCTGAACCGGCACGGGCCGCCGCTGTTGGGGAAGGCGCTGGTGGCCGCAGCGCTGACCGCTGCCTTGACCAGGTCTTTGAGGCCGGTGCGCTTGAGGGCGCTGACGCCCAGCACCGGGCAGGCGAGGCGTGCGGAGAGCTTCTCGAGGTCGATCAACTCGCCGTTCTTGGCCACCTCGTCCATCATGTTGAGGGCCACAACCACGGGTATGCCCAGTTCCAAGAGTTGCAGCGTGAGGAACAGATTGCGTTCCAGCGTGGTGGCGTCCACCACGTTCACAATCACGTCCGGCGGGTCGTTCACCAGGTAGTCCCGGCTGATGCGCTCCTCCAGCGAATCCGGGGAGAGCGAGTAGACGCCGGGCAGGTCCACCACGGTCGTGTCGGGTGCGTGCTGCAATGTGCCGGTCTTGCGCTCGACGGTGACGCGCGGCCAGTTGCCCACCTTCTGATGCAGGCCCGTCAGGGCGTTGAACAGCGTGGTCTTGCCGCAGTTGGGGTTGCCTGCCAGTGCGACGGTGATGGTCATAGTGCTGATGGTTCTGCTCAAGGGAATCGGGTTCGATTATTGGGGAGACGGTGCGAGCGCCGTCAGGGGGAAGCGGGGCTGATCGCCCCGACTGGCCGGACGATCACCATGTCGATGTCCGCTTTCCGCAGGGTCAGGCGGCTGCCCCTGACGGACACCTCCACCGGGTCGCCCAGCGGTGCCACGCGCTCCACTTTGACGATGGCGCCGGGGGTGACGCCCATCTCCAGCAAGCGGCGGCGGGTTGGTCCGCGCCCGGACACGCTGGCGACGGTGGCTCGCTCGCCCGCCTGCACGGAACGCAGGGTGCGGGCCGCGGGTTCGGAGGCGACTTCAGGCACCTGGCGTCACCACGACGCGGCGGGCGTCGGGGCCGCCTATGGCGACGCGCGCCCCGCGCACCTTCACGATGACGTTGTCGCGGACCTTGCGCTCCACCACGATTTCGGCGCCCGCCGTGAACCCCATGTCCTCCAGGCACTTGCGCAGTGACGGGTTCCCGTCAATGTGGCTAACGCGGCACGCGGCACCCGGCTTGACCGAGGCGAGCTCGACGGCATCGATGCGGATCGTCGTCAAGCTCGTCACGATAGGCGAGTCTAACCTAAGTCCGGCAACGCCGACTCGAGCGGCTTGGGTTTCCCTGTCGGCGAACGGCGCCCAGCGATCTCCGCGCGGCTGCCTGGACCCGCTGCGGAAAGAAATGGGGACGGTACCTATTTCCGGAAGAAATAGGTACCGTCCCCATTTCGGTCGCCGCCCACTTCCGGGCGAGAGTGTGTGCGCGGAGTGTATACGCTGGGTGTATAGTGGCGGACATGACGGTGCCGATGGCGTTGCTGGCCCTCCTCGACGCGGGGCCGAGTCACGGCTTTGACCTCAAGAGACGGTACGACTCGCTGCTGGGGCTGGGCCACGAACTGAAGTACGGGCAGGTCTATGCCACGCTGCAACGTTTGGAGCGGGACGGGCTGGCAGCGGGCGTTGGCATTCAGTCCGGCGCTGGACCCGACCGGCGGGTCTACGCCATCACCGAGTCGGGGGTGAGCGAACTCGAGACCTGGCTGGCCAGTGCCTCCGCCTCGCCAGTCCGCCGGGACGACGTGTTCGCCCGCGTGGTGCTGGCGCTGGTTTCGGGGCGCTCGCCGGATTCGGTGCTGGACAGCCATCGGCGCGTCTACCTGGACCGGATGCGGCAACTGACGGCCGGGCGCGGAGCGGGGGACGCGATCGCCCGCCTTGCGGCGGACTACGAGATAGCGCACTTGGAAGCCGACATGCAATGGATCGAGTTGGCCGCATCCCGGCTTGACGCCGCGCGGCAAGCCGCGCAAGCGGCAGCGGTGCCGGACGGCCGGCGTGGGGGATTGGACGGACAGCAAGAGATGCCGGGTCAACTGTGAGGGGCAGAAGAAATGGGAGCTAGGCGACCAACCGGAGCGGGAAATGGGCTCGGGGCTGGGTGCGGGGGCACGGCATCGTGGGCGGGGGCGGCCGAAAACGGCCCGTTGGCCGGCCGCGCGGCGCCGGGGTTGAGCGGAGCGGCGCGATGAGCGCGGCGGCGTTGGAGGGACGCGGGCTGCGGCGCGGCTTCCGGCAAACCCCGGTGCTGCACGGCGTTGACCTGGCCATTCAGGAGGGGGAGGTGGTGGCGCTGATGGGGCCGTCCGGTTCGGGCAAGTCGACGCTGCTGCACCTGCTGGGCGGGCTGCTGGTTCCCGACGCGGGGGAGGTCTGGCTGGGGGGCCGGCGGATCGACAACCTGCCGGAACGCAAGCGGTCGGGGCTCAGGTTGACCAAGATGGGGTTCGTCTTCCAATTCGGGGACTTGGTGCCGGAGTTGACCGTGGCGGAAAACGTGGAACTGCCGCTGCGGCTGACCGGGCGGCGGCCACGCGAGGCGCGTCGGCGGGCGTTGGAGATGCTGGCGCGCATGGGGATCGCGGAACAGGCTGGCAAACGGCTTGACGAGGTGTCCGGCGGGGAGGCGCAGCGGGCCGCCGTCGCCCGGGCGCTGGTGCACCGGCCGCCGGTGGTGCTGGCGGACGAGCCGACCGGATCGCTCGACACGGCCACAGGGGAACTGGTGCTGGAGGCGCTGGTGGACGCCGCGCGCGAGCAGGGCACGGCGGTGCTGCTGGTCACCCACGAACTCAAAGTGGCGGCCTGGGCGGGGCGGGATGTGCTGTTGCGGGACGGGCGGATAGTGGGCGAGGTCGTGGAGAAAACGGTCGTGGCGGGGTTGACATGATCGCCTTGGCGAGACTGGGACTGCTGCTGATCCGGGCGGGCGGGCCGCTGCGGGCATGCTCCATTGTGATCGGCAACGCGGTCGCCGTGGTGGCGCTGCTGGCGACGGTGGGACTCGTGAATGCGCTCGGGATGGGCATAACGGCGTTTTCCGCCGATGCCATGGCCAGCACCAGCGGGATGGTGGTGCTGATCGCGGCTCCGGCCATCGCTTTGGTGATAACCGCCGGGCGGCTCTCATCCGGGGTGCGGGACCGGCGGCTCGGCGCGATCCGGAAGCTGGGGCTCGGCCCAGACGCCGCCCGGGCTGCGGCGGTCGTGGAGAACGGCGTGCCGGCTTTGGCCGGGGCGGGCGTTGGCGTGGGACTGTTCAACTGGGTCTTCGTGCCGCTGACGGCCACCGTCGGGGCCCTGCCGGGATCCTTCGCCCTGCGCGCGTGGCCGCAGGCGGCGGTGGTGGGGCTGGTGGTGGCTGGATCGGTCGCGGTCGGAGTGGCCGCGACCTGGGAACGGGAAATGCCCGGCTGGGCGCGGACCGAATCGAAGCGGCGGACGCCGCACGCCTGGCGTCCTTTTGCCTTCGCGTTTGGGATTGTGCCGTTGGCTTGGGTGGCCACCGCGTCCTTGGGACCCGGGCAAGTGCCCAGCTGGCAACTCGACTTCGCGTTTCTTTGGGGGCTGATCGTCACCGGCGTGGGCCTGGTCTTCGTGATCCCCTGGTTGACGGGCTGGCTGGCGCGGGCGCTGGCCCGCAGTTCGGTGCTGAGCTTGAAACTGGCGGGGCGGGCCATTGAAACCGACCCGGCCAGCGCCTCGCGGATCGTCGCCGGGATGGGGGTCGCTTTGTGCCTCACGATTGGGGGCCTGGCGGCGCTGCGAGAATTTGAGGCCGAGCCCTATACTGCGGCAGCCATCCACGCCTACATGGAGGGGCCGCAGTTCGTGAGTGTTACCGCGTGGCCGACGGAGTCTCCGGACCGCCCAGACGTTGATCCGTTGAACCCAGCGGCCTTGGCAGAGTTGAACTCCATACCGGGTGTCTTGGGCTTGGCGCCCTTGCGCTTGCCGATTGGTTGCACCGAGGAAGGGCACTGCCAGGGTGGCGCCTGGGTGGGCACCTGCGCGCGCCTCGAACTGGTGCGGGCGGTGTCCGGCTGCGACGATTCGCAGGCCGCGATCATTGAAGCTTCCCCGGAAGCGCCTGGCGACGAGTCATGGGAACCAGCGCTCGACACAACTGTTTGGCGGCGGGGGCAGGAAATCAGCGTTTGGGCCTACGGCAGCGAGGGCAGCTTGACGCCCCTCGGGCGCGTCACGATTGCTCCGGAGCCGATCATTTTGGATGCGAATGCTGAAGTCAACCTGCTTGTTCCCTCCGGCGACCGCTCCATATTCGTGCCCGAGAGCCTCCTCGACACCCCGCCCCCGCCCGACATGTACATGTTGGTCGGCGCGGAGGCGGGCGGCGCCGTGATTGAGCGGATCGGGGAATGGGCCAGGTCCCACGGCTACAACTCATGGGGTACCGGGGAGGAGTCATTGCGGGCGGTGCAGCTGACGCGCACGGTGATTTGGTCGCTTAGCGGGACCGCGATAGGGATCGCGCTGCTGGCCTTCGCGCTGGGCGCGGCCGACCGGGCCCGCGAACGCCGCCGCGCGGTCGGCCGCCAGGTCATGCTGGGCGTGCCCGGCCGAGTGCTGCGCTGGGGGCAATTGCTGCAGGTCCTCCTGCCGATTCTGGTCAGCGTGGCCGCCGCCCTGGCGACAGGGCTGTTGGCCCTGGCCGCGTTCAACAATCTGAAGCACATGGCCGCGACTCCCGGGGCCCGTTACTGGTGGCTCTTGCTTGGGTTGTCGGGCGGGGCAGCCCTTCTGGTGTCGTTGTCCACTTTGCCTCTGATCCGCACCCGCATAACCCCGGACCTCCTGCGCCGCGAGTAGCCCAACGGTTGACTCCGAGCCGTCGACTTGTTCCAGAGTTGGTTGGACTCGCCCAGGTCAGGCGACTGGCGTGCGGCCGCTCGCGCGCCAAGCCTCCACGGCCGCCCGCAGTTGGCCGCAGTGGTCCCGGAAGGTTTCCGGCTCCGGCAAGAGCGAGAGCACCAGCGCGGGCCCGCCCACGATGTCGTAGAACCAGCCCGGATGCGCCGCCAAGCCCGCATGGGTCAACAGCCAAAGGGCCGGGTCTTCGCCGGCGGACAGTTTGTCCTCGTCTTCCAGGGGGCGAGGCAGGTCGACGATGACGCTCCAACCGCCTTCGCACCGCCGCACGCGGCAAAGCTCGTCGCCAAGGACTTCCCTGGCTGTGGCGAGGTTCGCGGCCAAACGGCCGCGCGTGCGCTCCACCACCGAGCGGGACAAGTCCAGCAGTTCCGGCAAGGCCTCCGCGACGGGCACACTGACCGGCAAGAACGTGTCCGCGACCTGGTCCAGGGCCGCCCTGACGGGGCCCAGTTGGCCGCGGGGCCCCGACAGGCGGATCCAGGCGAGCTTGAGGCCGGGCGCGCAGGCCAGCTTCGACAGGCCGCCCAGCGCGAACGTGACCACGCGGTCGCAGCCCGCCAGCGAAGTCGGTTCGCCCTCAAGGTGAAAGGGCCCGAAGACCTCGTCAGCTATGAGCGCCGCCCGCGCGGTCTGGCAGGCCTCGCCGAAGAGGTCGGCCGTTGCGGGGTTGATGTAGGCGCCGGTTGGGTTTCCGGGATTCACCAGCACAAACGCGCGGGCCCCAAGCTCGGCGGCCCGGCTCACGCCCAGCGGGTCCACACACCAGCCGTCATGGGCCAGGTAATGCCAACGGCATTCCACGGTGCGCAGGTTGGCCAGGCGGGCCAGCGGCTCGATCAGCGGATAGCCGGGCGCGGGAATGGCGACCGCGTCTCCCGGATCGGCGAGCAGGGCGAAGAGCCACGAATACGCCTCCGACGTGCTGGCCGTCAGCCAATAATCGTCCGGGGAACCGCCGAAACGCGCGGCCAGCGCTTCGCGCGCCGCAAGCGGGCCGCGCGGCTGGGGATCGTAAACGGTGGCTCTGGCGGCGGCTCGCGCCACGGCATCGTGCGCGGCTTTTGAACCGAGGCCAAAGTGGGTCGGGTTGGAATCCGTCAAGTCGGTCAGCCGAACGCCGGCCGCTTCCAGCCGCTCGCGCTCCCGAGTGATGGCGTTGACCCGATCCAGTCCCTCGAACCGCCGCGACAGCCGCACCCGGCCATGGTACCCGTGCGCCTGCGGCCAGCGGACGCGTCAGCCGGGCGACCCCGGCGGTCCTTGCCAGACGCGATCCTGCGTTCGGGTCTTCAGGCCGGATGGAAACCTACACTCGAAGACTGCTGGCAGGTAGTCCGCGTTCGGGGCGGGTGGCCCAGGCGAACACCACGGCCAGAGCGGATGGAGCGGCCAACGCGAGCATGGCGAGCCGGAAACCCACGTGGTCCGCCAGCAAGCCCAGCAGGGGCGGGCCGGTGAGGAAGGCGCCGTAACCGATCGTCGCGACCACGGACGTGCGCGCGGCGGCGCGCGCCGGGTCGTCGCCGGCTGCGCTCATGCCCAGGGGGAAGACCAGGGCCGCGCCCGCGCCCCAAAGCGCCGCGCCAACGAACACCAGAGGCAATCCGGGGGCCAAGGCATAGAGCGCGACGCCCGCCATGGCGAGCAGGCCCGAACCGCGGATGGCGGCCGGGCGGCCAACCCTGTCGACCAGCCGCGTCCCAAAGACGCGGACCGCGGTCTGCGAGGTCAAGAACACCGTCAAGCCGGCAATCCCGACCGCTTCCGGCGTGCCGAAGCCCTGCACTATCCCCGAGGCGAGCCAGTCCCCGGCCGCCCCTTCGGCCAATGACAACGCGAGCACCACGAGCCCCACCAGGAGAACGCGGGGTTCTCCCCACGTCGACCGCGCCCGGTCAGGCGTGGCCGCCCCGTCTGATCGCGCGCGTCCGGCCTGATGGCCGTCGGCCAGCGCTTCGCCCGGTCGCTGGGTTTTCGGCTGGCGGTCAGATTCCAGGTCCTCGCTTGATCGCGGCTGTTCCGCCTGGCGGTGACCGTCCGTCGTCTGGCCCGAGGGCTGGGTCCTCGCCCGGCGGTCCAAGTCCGCGTCGGCGTTTGATCGCGCGCGTCCGGGCTGGTGGCCAGCTGCCGGGGCCTCGCTTGATCGCGGCTGTTCCGCCCGGTGGGGGGCGTCCGTCGTCTGGCCCGAGGGCTGGGTCCTCGCCCGGCGGTCCGGGTTCGCGGCCCTGCCCGGGGGCCGGGGTTTGGCCCGGCGGTCCACGCCCAAGGCGCCGCCGGGCAACAGCGTGCTGACACCCCAAAAGAGCGCGGCCAGGCCCAGCGCCGCCACCAAGGCGAAATGCGCCGCCACTGGCAGCCCCAACCGGGCCAAGCCCGCGCCGATCCCGCCCGCCAGCACCGTTCCAAGCGAATAACCGGCATGAAACCTTGGCATGACGCTGCGCGCCAGCGCATGCTCCACATCGGTCGCGGCGACGTTCATGGTGACGTCCCACACGCCGATCCCCACCCCCAACGCGAACAGCAACGCACCGACTGCCGGCACGGAACTGGCCCCGGCCGCGAAACCGGCGCCGACCAGGCCTGCCGCGGCTATGCCGCCGAAGACGACAAGCACCTGGCGCCCACCAAACCGCTTGATCATGCGGCCCGACAACGGCATGGCCGCGACGGAACCCGCCGACCAGCACAGAAGCAGCAAGCCCATCTGCCCGGGGTCCAGGCCAAGGCCCTGACGGACCGCGACCAAGCGGGACGCCCAACTGGCGAACGTGAAACCGCAAGCGACGAACAGCGCCAGCACGCCAATCGCCGCGCGACGCACCGGCTGCCGCTGCGGCCGGCCAGCCCGCGTGCTAGGTGCCACGCAGCGACCTTACTCGACGCGCGCCAGCCCTTTCACGGCCCAAGCCGCTGGTGGCCAACCGTGGAAGCGTTCTCTGCGCGCGGTCCGTCGCGCAATCCCGGCGCGTGCCCTCGGCGACGGGGAGACTCGGCGACAGGGAAAGCAGGCCCCGGCTTGGATGCGTTCGTCCACGTGGGCTGACGCGCCCCACATGCGGACGGGGAAAATCGCCCAAAGTGTTAGCATCTTCAGAACTTCGCGCCCGCGAACCAGCCCGCCTACTGGAAAGGACACCGGGGCGAATGTGGAGTCATCGCAACACCAGGGTTTTGTGGCTTTCGGCTGCCGGTCTGGCCACAATCGCGCTGGTCGCCGGTTGCGGGAGTCGGGAGGCTCCGGAAAACCCTGCCAACCAGACTGCGACCGTCTGGGTGGCGCCGCCGTACCCGCACAAGGCGGGAATGGTGCCGGAACCGGAACCGGCGGCATCGGCGGAAGGACCATGCGAACTGCCCGGGGCGACGGGCTCGGCGAAAGTGCCGCTGGAAAACGGCGGGGGTTTCCTGGACTTGCCGACCTACGACGGTTCGGGGCAATCGACCCATCCGAACGTCCAATTCGACCGCGCGGGCAGGTTCGGCCACCGGTATTGGATGGTCATGACCCCGTATCCATTCGGGGACGGAAAGTGGGAGAACCCGTCAATCTTGGCCTCGGACGACGGGCTTGACTGGTCCGAACCACGTGGGGTCCGCAATCCCGTGACCGGCGAACCAGAGGACGTGGCGCGGCTCGGCCACTATTCGGACGGATACTTGCTGCCGCGGCCGAACGGGTTCGAATTGTGGTTCCGGTACAACCCGGCCCGGCCGGACGCCAACCGGCCGGACAACGCGACGAACATTATCTACCGGATGACCAGCCCCGATGGCGTGGACTGGACGGACAAGGAAGTTGTGTTCAACGGGGGCGGGCCCAGCTTCATGAGCCCGTCGCTCCTGGCGGACGGGTCGCTCTACCGGCTGTGGTACTCGAACTATGGCGGCGAGTTGGTCTACACCCAGAGCCGCGACCTGCGGACTTGGGAGGAACCGCGCCAGGTCGAGGTGACCATGAGCGACGGTTATGCGCCTTGGCATCAAGAGATCGTCGCGACCGACCGGGGGTATGAGGCGCTCCTCCTGGGTTACAAGGCTGAAGGCGGGCGGACCTCGTTCGCATTGTTCTACGCCCAGTCTGACGACGGTCTGCGGTTTGGCGAGGCGCGGCTAATCGACCCGCAGAAAGTCGATTCGCGGTTGGCCGGGTACCACTTCTACAAGAGTTCGCTGGTCAAGGACTGCGGCGCGTACCAGCTATACCTGTCCGTCGTCTCGTCTGCGGGTGCCTACCTGCCCTTCTACAAGCAAGTCCCGGTCGAGTCCCTGTCGGACCTGTTCGCCTGACGGCCCCGATCCTCCTTGGGCCGGCCGTTTGGGCCAGACGGTGTAGCTGACGGCCCAGATCAAGTCGATCATGAACACGAACCCGAGTGCGCCGCCCAGCCCTTGGACGAGCGGGCCCGCCTGCGTCAGGGGCGTGCCCGCGGCCAGGTCCAGCAACTTCAGGAGTCCGGCCGCGATGAGGGCGGCGGCGAGCGTGCGGGCCACGTCGCGCCAGCATTCGGCGGCGTATTCGGCGCCGAACCGCTTGACGGGGCCCGGCCCCACTCCCGCCCGCCGGGCTGCCAGCGTGTCAGCCCATGAGATCATTTTGCGGCCGTATGCGATTGACACCCCGAGGTAGACGGCGGCCACCCCGTGCGCTATGTTGACCCGCCCGTGCCACCGCAGGTCAGCCGCCGCGGCCACCAGCAAGAGCAGGTCCACCGCCGGCGTTGCCGCAAGCAGCGCCAGCCCCGTCCGCTTGGCCCCGAAGCCGTAGCGGGCGACCAGGCCGGCCACGACCAGCACCCAAAACCCGATCTCGGCTCCGACTATGAGATACACCATGGGCAACTCCCCTGTTTGCTGGCACATATGTGCCGTCAAGGCGATGCTAACACGACCGTGCCACATCGGTGGGCTGCAATGGGATTGGCTCGGGACTCGGACCAGGTCGAGTGCGACTTCCGTTCGCTTCGTGATCCACCTGTGGATCACGATCGTGGTTTGGGTTGCATTTGGGCCGCCGCAGCCGCCGTGGGCGAACCTGAGTGCGACCTACAAGCCCTTCGTGATCCGCTGGTGGATCACGATCAGCGTGAAGGTTGCATTTGGGGGCCTCATCCCCCGGTTTTAGCCTGCGGGTGCGACTTAGAACCTCTTCGTGATCCACTCGCGGATCACGATCGTGGTTTGGGTTGCAGTAGGCCCCAGCAGAGCCGGGTTTTTGCCTGCGGGTGCGACTTAGAACGTCTTCGTGATCCGCTGGTGGATCACGATCGGCGCGAAGGTTGCATTTGGGGTGCCGCAGCCCTTCTCCGCAGTCCCGAGTGCGACCTGCAGGCTCTTCGTGATCCGCGGGTGGATCAGGATGGTGATTTTGGTCGCAGTCGCATCCGCCTTCGCGGGCGTTGACCGTGGCCGCCGCAGAACCGCCTTGCTCTTGAGGCCGACGCCCGCCATTCGCGGCGCGGCCACATTGCTACATTTGCTGAGTGCCCAAGCTGATCGACCATCAGGCCCGCAAGGAGGATCTGGCGCAGGCGGTCTGGGATGTGATTGTGCACGACGGGGTTGGGGCCGTGTCGGTCAGGACGGTCGCGGCGCGCGCCGGCGTGGCGGTCGGCTCTCTGCGCTACATGTTCCCAACCAGGGCGGAATTGGTCGCCTTCTCCGGCGAATTGGTGCTTGAGCGCGCCAGTCGGCGGATCAGTTCAGTTCCCACCCAGCCCGATAAGACCGATTACGCCCTGGCCATGTTGCGCGAGTTGCTGCCGCTGACGGCGGAGACCAGAGCGGAGTTGCTGGTCAACTTGGCTCTGTTGGCGGAGGCGCCCGCCATTCCCGCTCTGGTTTCGATCCGCGACCGCACCATGACGGCCATCCGGGATCTCTGCCGTCGCTTGATCACCCTGGCCAGGCCGGAATTGACGGGAAAGGCGGCGGACCAGGCCGCCAACCGGCTTGCCGCTCTGACAGACGGATTGGCGCTGCGCCTGTTGTCCACTGGGGAAGACTCGCCCGACTGGGCGCTGGCAATACTGCGAGCCGAACTCACGCGACAGCCTTGACCCGCCCGCGCCACATCGGCTGGGCGCGCACTTCGTAAGAGGGACGTGAGGTGGCGCGCCGCCGCGTTCGCGCGAAAGCCGCCCGGCGCGGGAAAGCCGGTTGGCCCAGGGCGCCCCGGCCGCAGCCGAACCAAGTCCGCCGAGGCCGGACGCTGGGGGAGGCTGCAGGCGCCGCAGGCGTGAATTCGATGAAGGAGTGGTATCCGCCGGAGGCTGGGGGAAGTCGGCCGGAAGCTGCGGGTGGGCGAGTGCAAGCACGTCTTGCTGATGACGGAGGCCAATGGGAAGTCGGCCGGAAGCCGTGAAGCGAGGACTATGGGGTCCCCACTTCGGAAGGCTGCCTGGCCCGTGCTTCTCGCAGCGATGCAGGGCGAGGGTTACGGGGTCTCCGCCTCGGAAGGCTGCGGTTGGGCGGCGGTAGCGTCCGCCGGGGGCGGCCCCTGCCGTTTGCGCGCGGCACGGTGGCGGAGGTACTCCACGATCATCGGAGTGATCGACAACAGGACTATCAAGATAATCAGCAGGTCGATGTTGTCGCCCACCCATTGGAACCGGCCCAGCCAGATTCCGGCGAGCGGGAGGATGATGCCCCATGTGAACGCCGCGACAATATTGAAGGAGACGAAGTGCCGGTAGTTCATCTTGCCGACGCCCGCGACCACGGGCGCGAAGGTCCGCACAATCGGCACATACTGGGCTATCACAATGGTGCGGCCGCCGTATTTGTCGAAGAAGACGCGGGTTTTGTCGACGTGTTCGTGTTTGAAGAAGCGCGAGTCGGGTTTGTTGAACACTTTGGGCCCAAGCCCGCGCCCAATCCAGTAACCCGTCTGGTCGCCCGCCACGGCGCTGAGCGCAATGGACAGACAGGCCACCCAGGGCGGCACGTCCACGGTGCCTGCGCCGATGAAGACGCCCAGGGTGAACAGCAGCGAATCGCCGGGCAGGAAGAACCCGACCATCAAGCCGGTCTCGGCGAACACGACCGCGCAGACTCCGACCAGCGCCCATGGCCCCAACCAGGACACGAAGCTGTCGATCAGATACGCGGCGTCCATCCACGCGGGCAAGGCGAGGATCTCGGGTGCCGTTTCGGCCAGGAAAGAAGCTGTCAACACGCCCTCTAGGGTACGGTGCGTGGCATGCCGCAAGATCATCCCGCGTCCGATGCCGTCTCCCCGGCCACGCTTTCCGCGCCCGTTGTGGGGGTGGGGCCGTGGGCGGGCCCTTGGCCGGATGACACCCGTTACGACCCAGCGTTGTTGGCCGAAGGGGACCGCCGCAACGTGGCGGACCGTTACCGCTATTGGAGTTTGGACGCGATTCGGGCCGATTTGGCGGCGCGGGCCCATCCATTCCATGTGGCGGTGGAGAACTGGGAGCACGATTTCAACATCGGCGCGATTGTGCGCACAGCCAACGCCTTCGGGGCGGCGGGCGTCCACATTGTGGGCAAGCGCCGGTGGAACCGGCGCGGCGCCATGGTGACCGACCGCTATCTCAACGTGGTCCACCATCCGGACGCGGGCGCGTTGAAAGCCTGGGCGGACGAATGCGGGCTGGCGGTTGTCGGGATCGAGAACGCGCCCGGGGCGGCGCCCCTGGAAACCGCGCGTCTGCCGGAACGCTGCGTGCTGTTGTTCGGCCAAGAGGGTCCGGGCCTCACCCAAGAGGCCCTGTCGGCGGCGGAAGCGGTCTACGAGATCACGCAATACGGCTCGACGCGCTCGTTGAACGCGGGTGCGGCGGCGGCCATCGCCATGTACCACTGGGCCCTGGGCCATGCTGGTGTGAAGGTATAGCTGCTTTCCCCTTTTCCCGGAACTGGAAGCGGGGCTCTTCGCTCGCGGAATCGGGATGGTCCAATTCTCGGATTGAGGTCCGCGGGGGGCTTGCGGAGTCATGCTGGGCGGCGACGGCCGGGATTGCGCGGCGCCCTATTGTGAACGGACCGGCAAAGGAGCGTCATGGTCTGGAACAGGTTCGGTTTGGTCAGCTTGGGTGCGGTAACGGCTGTGCTCCTGGCCGCCTGCACAGGCGGTGCCGAGCCGGCGCCGTCTTCGGCGGGATCGGCCGACGGTACGCCTTCGGCCGGCGCCACTCCCCTCGGGTCTGTGGATCTGCCGCAGGCGCAATCTGAGATGCCGTCTCCGGTGGAGTTGCCGTTCGCGCGCTACTTCAGAGCGGGAAATCTGCTCCTGGACGGGGGCGCGGGCCTGAATCTGCCTCAGCGGAGCGAATGGTACGGCAACTGGCAGGGATCAATCGCGGCTTGTATGAAGGACGCGGGGTTCACGTATTACCCGGTCGAATACGAGTTCACGCACCCGGATCCGTGGATGCAAACGTTCTACTTGGGCGACACGCTTCCCTTCCCGTGGCTGCCGGACACCCTTGAGGAAACCGAGCGGGTGGGCTATGGGGTGGCCACCACCCGCCAACTGCAGGGTGAAAACGAGCCACAGGAATACCAGGCCGGCCCCAACGAGGAGTACCAGGAATCGTTGTCGGAGGCGGCGCGCCGCGAATACGACCTGGCCCTTCAGGGCTGGCATGACTATCCTCCCGGCGAAATCGATCCGAACAACTGCGTTGACCGCGCATCCGCCCAATTCCCCGAACCGGCTGGCCCCGACCTGTCGTTCTTGACTCCCCTCTACGGCATGCTCGAGTTGTTCTCGCGGGCGCGTCCGGGCGAGCCTTCCATGGGCGTCACCATCGGGCTGGACGGGACTGTCACACAATCCCCCGTCCCGCTCGAAATGATGGCGCCATCCTCGGGTGTGACGCCGATCTTCTTCGAACCCGAAGCCGAGGCGCTCCAGGAGGAGTACAGCCAGTGCATGCTGGCGAGCGATTCGGCGGCCGCGCTCGCGGCCTTCGGCGCCACCGAACGGGTGGAGCCGGAGACGGTGTTCTCCCTGGCTAGGTACACCGCCCCGGATGGGTCAAGGTTCGAGTTCCCGGCGGGGCGGGCGGTGTCGGATGAGGACATCCCGGAGGAGCAACGGTCCTTGCTGGCCTCGCCGCCGGAGATCGCTTTGGCCGTTGACGACTTCAAGTGCAGACAGCAAACCGACTACCTGAACCGCTGGATCGCCGTCACGGTCGCCGCCGAGGAACGGTACTTGGCGGAGCACAGACAAGAAGTTCAGAAGGTGGAGGCCGCCATTGAGCAACTCGACCCTTCGCTCCTGGTTGGCTGATCGCTTGCGGAAGCGGCCGCGGCCGCGGCTGGCCGTGATGGCCGTGATAGCGGCGGCGTTGACGGCTTCTTGCACCGGCGGCGAGCCGCCAGTCGAATCCCCAGGCGTGAAAAGCCCCTCTCCCGCCGCCGGTCTGCCATCCGTTGCCGTGGCTGAGTTTCCGCGGGCGCGGTCCGACATGCCCGCGCCCGTGGAACTCCCGTTCACGCCGTACTTTGACGCCGCCGAGGCGCTGCGGGCCGCCGCCAAGTCGGCGGTGGAAGCCGAATTGGCGGAAAGCTGGAAAGAGCACGGCGAGTTCATTGCGAGTTGCATGAAGCAGGCCGGGTTCACCTATTACCCGGGCGACGCGTACACCCCTGCGCCGGAAGAACCGGGTGGCGTCTATCCGGACAACACGCTGCCAATTCCCTGGCTGCCGGACACTGCGGAGAAGGCCGAGCGTGTCGGCTACGGCGTGGCCAGCCCAGCCGAAATCAACCCGGCACCTGCCTTCGGATCGGGAGGCGCCGACCCGAATATCGAATACGAAGAGTCTTTGTCGGAGTCGGCCCGGCGCGAATACTACATGGCGCTGCGGGGCTGGTACGACTATCCGCCAACCGAAATCAACCCGGACAACTGCCAAGAGCGCAGCGCCGCTGAGTTTCCCGAACCGCGCGGCTACAACGTGCCGTCCGAGGAAACCCTATTGGCGATGCAGCGTGTCTTTGTCGTCGTCCTCGACCAAGACGGGAATGCCGATCCTTCGGCGAATCCCGATTCGATAGCCGCGCAACCGGAGATCATCCCGATCAACGACGACTATCGGGCTTGTATTTTGGATTCGGAGATCAGCCAGGCCCTGACGTCCTCGAGTACGTTCGTCACCCATGTGGAACCGCGAGACGTGTTCCTCCTGGCCGTCGCCACTGCGTCAGACGGGTCGCTTTACCGGCCCGGAGAGGCCGCAGAAGTCCTATTCGACGAAATCCCGGCCGAACACAAGTCGCTGGTCGGCTCGCAGGCCGAACGGGACATAGCGGTCGCGGATTTCAAGTGCCGGGCCGCAACCGACTATGTCGCCCGCTACGCCGCCGGGGTGGTGGCGGTGGAACGGCGGTACCTGACGGAGCACAGAGAGGAAATCGAGAAGATGGCCGCGGCCGTCGAACAACTAGACCCGTCGCTCTTGCCAGACTAAGCCCGTCCAAAAGGCAAGCGAACAATCGGGGCTGCGGCGACGGCATCGGCGGCTTGAATCAAGGGGCGAGCGGGACGTAGCCGACCTTCTCCACCAATTCTTGGCCTTCCGGCGAGCGTGCCCAGTCAATCAGGCGCTGGGCGTTGCGCGTGCGGGCCGGGTCGGGGGCCTGTCGGTCCCGCCACGCGCGCATGTCCCCGCCGAGTTCGTCCCATAACGGGTCATCCTCGCCGTGCGGATAGTTCGCATAGGACTCGGTGGCGGTCACGGCGTAGAAGTCGATTGTGAACGGGTAGGCGCCGGAGGCGACGTTCTCGCGGGTTGGCGCCACGCCGTCAATCGAGAGCATCTTGATTTCATCGGACCGGATCATGTTGTCCAAGTAATACCGGAAGGAGAAGCCGATGGCGTGGTTGGAGTTCTTGTAAGCCAGCACCGATTCGACCATGGGACCCATGGCTGATTCGCTGTGCGGCGGAATCATTATCTCAACGCTGCCCATGATCTCCTCGAAAGCGGTCTGGCTCCCGGACCCCTCGTTTCGCTGGTAGGCGTCGATTTGGTGGTTCCGACCGCCGACAGCGCTCCAATTCTCAATCTGCCCGGAATAGATTTGCCGGATCTGGGCGGCGGTCAGGTTGGACACCGGATTGCGTTTGCTGACGAAGAACACAAAGGCCTCGCGGCCAATGGGTGTCAGTTCTAATTCGAGCCCGGCCTCTTCGGCCACCGAGGCCTGCTCGTCCGAAACCCCCATCAGGAATGCCACGTCCACTGTGCCGTCCAGCAGCGCCTCAAAAGCGTAAGGCGTGGTGGAGCAAACGACTTCGGAATAAGCCGATTCGCCGGCGGGCTGCGATTTTCCCGAATCGCCGGGCTGCCCGTAAGGGTCGTATCGCCGTTCCGGATAGGTGGCCCGGACGAAGGACGCGTAAAGGGGATATAGAGCGGTGGCGCCGTCGAGGCGCGGCAAATCGTCGGTCAGGTGAAGTCTTGACGGGTCCTCCAACGAAGTGGCCAAGGTCCCCGTGATGAAAGGCTCGTACAACCCCACGTCCAATTGGAGGTCGGAGTCCCCGATCACCAGCAGCCGGCTGTCGTGGACGCCCCGCGCGGCCACCCCGGCGATCATCGAAATGATCACAAGCCCAACGGCCACCACGCTGACCAGGCGAACCCTGGGGGTGAACGGCTGCCAAATCAGAAACAGCGTGATCACAAGGGCCCCGAGTCCGGTCAGGACCGGCAACCAGATCATGCCCACCAGCTCGTGAAACAGCCCAGCCGCCACCGCGTAGACAATCCAGACGCCGGTCAGCGCCTCTGCGGCCAAGATGCTGCCGAGCACGCGCTTGGTTCGCCCTCTGGTGAGCGTCGTCCCAACCACGGTAGCCACAAACACGCCCAGGCAGGCCAGCGGAATAGCCATGAA
>JAITFE010000125.1 GCA_031281585.1 Bifidobacteriaceae bacterium
TGGAGCGAGGTTTTCCAGTCCAGGCCCGCGCCCAGTTGGGCGGCCCGTTCGAGAGTCGGCCCGACCAGCCTCAAGACCACATCCCTGGTGTCCTCCAGGCCGTGGCTGATGTAGACCGCGCCGAGCAACGCCTCCAGCGTGTCGGACAGGATCGAGTCTTTGTCGGCCCCGCCGGTCGTGGTCTCGCCGCGGCCCAGCAACACATAGTTTCCGATGCCGATCCCCCGCGCGACCCGCGCCAGGGCCCGTTGCGAGACCGTCGCCGCGCGCATCTTCGCCAACTCGCCTTCGGGGAGATCGGGGTGCGCGCGGTACAGGTGCTCGGTCACCACCAGGCCGAGGATCGAGTCCCCCAGGAACTCCAGCCGCTCGTTGGTGGGGATGCCGCCGGCCTCGTGCGCGAAGGAGCGGTGCGTCAACGCCAACACCAGCAACTCGGGGTCCAGGTCGACCCCAAGCCCGTCCGCCAGCCGCCTGGCCGCCTCCGGTCCGTGAGCCGCCGGCTCGTTCATGCGCGTGCGGCCCCGCCGTCGCGGCAGGCGGCCGCCCGGCCCGGCGCGGCCGTCTCCGCCGGAGCGGCGCAGCGCCTGGTCGGCGTGCCGCCGACCATGGTGGGCATGGGACTAGGCCTCAAACTCGCTGCGCTCGGCGGCGGCGTAGTAGCGCCCCTTGTAGGTCCCGCAGGTCGGGCAGGCCGTGTGCGGTCGTGTCGGCGCGCCACAATGTGGACAAGTGGTCAGCGTGGTCGCGCTGGTCTTCCACTGGGAGCGGCGGGTCCGGGTGTTGGCCCGCGAGGTCTTTCGCTTTGGAACAGCCACGGCTAAATCTCTTCTCTTTCGTCTTCCAATATTTCTTCCAGTGCGGCCCAGCGCGGATCCACCAGCCGGTGGCCGTGCTCCGGTTCGTCCGCCAACCGGGCGCCGCATTCGGGGCACAGCCCCTCGCAGTCTTCCCGGCACAGCGGGCTGAACGGCAGCGATAGCACCACCGCGTCCCGGACCGGGCCGTTCAGGTCGATCAGGTCGTCGACCACCGCGAAGTGGTCGTCGTCCCGCGACCCGCCCGCCTGGGCCGCCGCCCAGGTCCGCTCGGGGTATTCGAACAGTTCCTGGAAAGTCGCCTCGACAGGCAGTTCGACCGCCTCCAGACACCGCCCGCACTCACCCCGCGCGGTCGAGCGCGCCGTCCCGGTGGCGAGCACCCCCTCCAGCACCGATTCGAGCAACAACTCGACGCTCACCGGTTGGCCTTCGGGAATGCCCATCACCTGGGTGCCGATCACCGCCGGAGCCTCGAAATCAATCGTCACCTGCTTGGACGTGCCGGGCTGACGGCTCAGCGATTGGACTGAGTACGTCAGTTCCGGCGCTAACGCAGCACTTGGTTCAGGCATGTATCAGGATGTTTTCGAGGTCGGCAAAGGTCACGGCTCCGCCGGACAGGCTGAACCGACCTGCCAGTCTACTGCACGCCCCGGCCGCGCCCAAACGCGCGGGCTCGCGCTTCCGCGATGGCGCGGCCGCCCGCGCCTGGCGCGCGGCGCGGGCGGCAACCGGCCGCTACCACGCTTTGCCGATTACCGCGCTATTCGTGGTAGCATGGCCAGGTATAGCGGCGGTTGACCGCGGGCGGGTAGACGCCGGCGGCGCCGCCTCGGAACTGGGGGAAAAGATGAACAAGCTGTGTCTGGCCGCCGGCCTGGCGGCACTTGCTATCTTGACAGCCTGCGGCTCGAAAGAGTCGGCCCAGCCCGAGCCCACACCGATCGGGCCGGAAGAGGCCAGGCAGGCCGCAACCGCCGACCAGTTTGCCGACTGCTTGACACAGGCCGGTGTGCCGGTTTCGGTTGGCACCTCGCCTGACGGCCAAAAGGACGTCGAACCTGTGGGCAACGGCGAGTTGGTCGTCATCTCCATGGGGGGCGGGGGAGGTGAAATTGGCGGCGACTATCCGTCTGAGGCCGCCTGGAAAGCCGCCCGCCTCGCGGCCGCGGACCTGGTCAAGGCCCACGACCCATATCAGGCCGCCGCGATGTCGTGGGCCAGCGAAGGCGAGTTGGAGGCGCTTGGCGGCCCGGACCCGGACGCGCGGTACCTGATCATCGGTACCACCGACCACACCGACGCCTTTGTAAAGTGCCTGGACCAGACCGGCTACCAGCCTTCGACCTACGCCGGCGATCCGAAGGAAATCCTCAGGACACACCAGCGGGAGGCAGAGGCGGCCGCGAAATGGGCCCAATGCGCCCGCGAGAACGGCTATCCCGGCGTCAAGGACCCTCCGGCGCCGGTGCTCGGCGACAGGACCGTGCCCACGGCTGTCTTGCCCGCGAGCATCACCGAAGCCGACCTAAACGCGCTGCTGGACCGGTGCCCCAACTTCGACATGGCCGCGCAACAAGCGTTCAACGACGCGATGGAGGCCTTGGGCGCCAACCCGCCAGAGGACGAATGGCAGCGCGTGTGGGATGAGTACGCCGTGGTCGCGCCCAGCATCGGATTTGACGCTCCCGGCTGGGACGGAACCGACGCCGACAGCGGCCCGGCGCCCGACGCGGCGACCCTGAAACACCTCCAAAGCCTGCGCGAGGTGCTGAACGCCCGCTTATCGTGGAACCAGGAGTCAGTCCCCGCGCCGCACGCCACCTAGACCCGTCCCGCCGCCCGCGTCGATCCACGCGGGGAGGTCGGCCGGACTGATCCGGACGAGGCCCGGAATGCCATCGAAGTCGCCGTCTGGGGTGATAACGGCGTCCAGCCCGTGCAAGAGGGCCGTGGCCGCATGCACCGCGTCGCGGCCGCGCGCGGCTCCGATGCCCGCCAAGCGCAGAGATTCCGCCAAGACCGCCCGGTCGAACGGCTCCAATCGCAGCAGCTTCGACAGCTCCGAGGCCTCCCCGGCCGCGCCGGACGGGTCGCCGTGGCGGCGCAAGCGGTGGAAGGCGAACTCCTGGACCAACTCGACCGACGCGACGGCATCGAAGGCCCGTGCCGCCGCCAGTTCCAAAACCCTAACGCACGCGGGCTTCAAAGCGTGCTCTCCGCCTAGCGCCAGCAAAGGCACCGCCGTGTCCAGCAGCGCGCTCGGCCTCACAGCGAGGAGCCCGGCAGGTGGGAATCGTGCTTGTGCCGTGTCCACTGCTTGAGTGTCAACGGGCTGGCGGACGCCCCGGCCTCGGACCGGTGGCCAGCGGCCAGCAACCGCTCCAGAGCGGCTTCGCCCGCATCCCGTGCGAGATCCCGCGCCACGGCGCTGCGGACGAGCGCCCCCACAGTCCGCCCTTCGCTGGCGGCCCGCGCGGCCAGTTCCCCGTACATGTCTTCCGCGAACAGCACGTGCACGCGCCTTGTCAATGTGCGCATATGATCAGGTTAACATGCGCATCTAGCGCACGGCACCGGGCCCGTAGCCGGATCGTGGCCGAACGGCTTGGCCCGCCGCGAAACACGGGCTGCCGCTCAGGTCCATGCCGTAGATCCGCTCGGCTCAGGCCGCCAGGCGGGAATAGCGCTGGCGGGCGGCCTCGCCCGAGGCGTCGGGCCCGTAAGCCTCGAATCGGGCGGCGCGCCCGCGGCATTCTGAAGAATCTCCTCTACGCTGCGTGGCGCGGAAACCACCTCGTGAGCTTTCTCCTGGTTGGCATGGCGTGAACGACAACCGGGCCTTCGGCGTCCTCGGCGGTCACGTGGCGAGGCGTCTGAACGCCTGGGCCAACGCCTCCGCGACGGCCGGGGTGACATAGGCGGAGACATCGCCGCCGTGGCGCGCGACATCCTTGACCAGAGAACTTGAGATGTGGCCCCAGCTTGGGGCCGCCGGCAGGAAAACCGTCTCGATGCCCGTGAGCTCCTTGTTGACCAGCGCCATCGGCTCTTCCTTCCCCAGGTCGTGGCCCCCACGCAGGCCTTTGACGATCGCCACTGCCCCGAGGTCGCGGCAGAACTCCGCCAGCAGGCCGGGCACTTGGGCCACCGTCACGGACGGCAGGGCCGCCACGCTGTCCTCGATCAAGGCGATTCGCGTTTCCACGGGCAGCAACGTCCGCTTGGCGGAGTTGACGCCAACTCCGACCACGATCCGGTCGAACAACCCCGCCGCCCGGGCGATCACGTCGCAGTGCCCCAAAGTGATCGGGTCGAATGAACCCGGCGCCACCGCCAGTCTGTCCGTCATGAGATCTCCGTTTCGCTCGGTTCTGAGGCGGCGTTCGGTTCTGGGCCGCCGTTCGGATCCGGGACGCCTTGCGTTGGCTCGGCGCCTGCCAGAAACGCGGCGCCGCCCGCGCTCGCCGCCCGGCAGCCGCCAGCGGCGGTTGGACGCGGCCGCGGGGCGCCCTCTCGCGCCCTCGGCGCCTCGGCCAAGTGCAAGACGGTCTCGCCGTATTTCCGCACGCCAATATCCTCCCAGGTCGCGGGCCAACTGGGAGCGGCCGTCCGCGCCGAGCGCTCAACCACCACCAGGGCGCCGTCCGCCAGCCAACGCGGCCCGGCCCCGGTGAGGTTGGACCCCTGGGCCAGACTGGTCAACATGGCATCGAGCGCTGGCGGTGGCAGGTCATACGGCGGGTCTGCGAAAACCAGGCCGAAGGGAGCGGGCAACCCCCGGGGGGGCGGCCGGCCTAGGAGTTTCTCAACCCGCCCGGACACCACCGCCAGCTTGCCGGACACCCCCAGCGCGGCGGCATTGGCTCTAATGGCGCGCACGGCCTGCGCGCCGGATTCGACCGCCGCCGCGGCGGCGGCGCCCCGGCTGAGGGCCTCCAGCGCGAGCGCCCCGGAGCCGGCGTACAAGTCGAGGACCCTGAGCGTCGCCCAGCCTGGGGACCCGCCGAAACGGGCCTGGAGCAGCGAGAACAAGGCTTCGCGCACGCGGTCGGAAGTGGGCCGCGTGAGGCCCGGCGGCACCTTGAGCGAGCGCCCGCCCGCGCTGCCCGCCACGATTCGAACCATCTCAGCCCCGTTCCAGGTAGTCTTCGCGGCCCGCCAGCAAGGCGTCCACGGCTTTCCTCAACGCGGGATGCCCGGCCAAGTCCGGGTCGGCGCCCACCACCGCCTGGGCCGCCTCGCGCGCGTCGGCGATCAGCGGCTGGTCGGTGGTCAGGCGAACCAGTTTGAGCGAGGAGCGCCCGGACTGGCTGTCCCCCAGGATCTCGCCTTCCCGCCGGGTCTCCAAGTCGACCTCCGCCAGTTTGAAGCCGTCGCGGGTCTGCTCCATGGCCGCGAGGCGCCGCGCGGCGGCGCTGTCCGGCTCCGCCTCCGAGACCAGCAGGCAGACGCCCGGATCCTTGCCCCGGCCGATGCGCCCCCGCAGCTGATGCAGCTGGGACAGCCCGAACCGGTCCGCGTCCAAGACCACCAGGGCGGTGGCCTCCGGCACGTCGATCCCGACCTCGATCACTGTGGTGGCCACCAACACGTCGACCTCCCCCCGCTGGAAGGCGGCCATGGTCTGGTCTTTCTCCTGGCTGGTCATCCGGCCGTGCATGGGCGCCAGCCTGACCCCCGCCAGAGCCGGGTTGGCCCGCAGCTCCGCCAGGGTCTGGCTGACCGAGGCGAGCGGCCGCTTGCCGCCCGGCTGGCTGTCGCCGGTCGCCCAGGCCGCGCCGGCCAGGCCCGCCTGCGCCCATCCGCCGTTGGCCGGGCCGCCTTCGGCTCCGGCGTCCCCGGCTGATCGGCCGGTTCCTCCGGGCTCCAAGGACGCGCCCGGCGCCGTCCCGGCGGCCTCCGCCTGCGCGGCGCTTCCCCGGCGCCTCGTCCGCGCCGAATGGGCCGGGACCGTTTGCGCGCCCGGCACCGCGAACGCGAGTTCGCCCTGGCGCGGCGCGTCGTCGGGGACCAAGTCGGCACCGGCCTCGACCTCGCCCGGCTCGATCGACGGGCACACGACGAACCCGCGATGGCCGGCCGCCACCTCCTCTGCAAGGCGTCGCCAGACCCGGTCCAGCCAGCGCGGGCGCTCCTTCGGGTTGACCCAGGTGGTCGCCACCTCGGGGCGGCCGGGGGGGCCGTCCCCCAAAGTGGTCACGCCCAGGTCCCCGAACACGGTCATGGCCACGGTGCGGGGTATGGGCGTGGCGGTCATGACCAACAGGTGCGGCCGGTCCCCCGCCCTGGTTCTGAGGACGTCGCGCTGCTCAACCCCGAAGCGGTGCTGTTCGTCCACCACCACCAGGCCGAGGTCGCGGAACTTGATGCTCTCCTCCAGCAGCGCGTGCGTGCCGACCATGATTTGGGCGCTGCCGTCCGCGACCTCGCCCTGTAGCGAAACCCTGGCCTTGGCGGGAACCGACCCCGTCAGCAACCGGACGGCCACATCCGCGCCGCCACCGGGCAACCTGGCCAGAAGCTCCTCGATGGTCCGGTAGTGCTGGGTGGCGAGGACCTCTGTGGGGGCTAGGAGCGCGGCCTGACCGGCGGTGCCGACCACCTGGAGCATGGCCCTGAGCGCCACCACGGTCTTGCCGGAGCCGACGTCGCCCTGCAACAACTCGTTCATGGGGCGGTCCGTCGCCAGGAGGCCGGCCAGTTTCTCGCCAGCCCGGCGCTGCGCCGGCGTGAGCTCGAAGGGCAGCACGGCGTCGAGGCGCCCGACCAGGCTGGCGGGGCGGTCCGTGCCGGGCAGGGGGCGGGGCTTGGCGGCCGCGCCGGTCGCCAACTGGTGGCGGCGCCGCGCCAGCCCCGTTTGGAGCACGAACGCCTCTTCGAAGCGGAACCGGCGGCGGGCCGCCTGCCACTGGCTGGGCCCGGCCGGGTTGTGGATGTCCCAGAACGCCTTCCCAAGGCCCGGCAGCTGGCGCGCGGCCAATACCGCCTCCGGCAGCGGGTCGGTTGGAGCGTCATCGCCCAACGCTTTGAGCGCGGTGCGGATGGCGCTCTGCAACTGGGGCGATTGGACGCCCGCCACCGCCGGGTAGATGGGGATCAGGCGGTCCTGGAAGCGCGGGTCTTGGTCCCGCAACTCGTCCTCCCAGACCACCTCCGGGTGGACCAGCTGCTGGCGGTTCCGGTAGAGGCTGACCTTGCCGGTGAACAGGCCCATCCGGCCGACCACGTACTGGCGCGTGTAGAACTCGACCAAGTGCCACTTCTTGAGGAAGAACGTCAGGCCCAGTTGGTGGTCGCCGTCCGTGAGCTGGACGGCCACCAGCCACTGGGTGCCGCCTTTGATTTCCCGCACCGACGCGGAGGCGACGCGGGCGTTGATCGAGACGACCTCGTCCAAGCGCAGGCCGCCCATGTCGGTGGGCACGCGCGGATCGTCATACCGCTTCGGATAATGCCTGAGCAGGTCGCCCACGGTCTTGACGCCGGCCCCGGCCAGCTTCTTGCCGCCCCGGCCGACGACCCGTTCGATCCGCGCGGCCAGGTAGGCGTCCGCGGAGTTGGGCGCCACCGACGCCGCCGCGCGTCCGGCCGGCCGGGCCACCCCAACGGAAACTTCCACGCCTGCCAGGCTATAACGACCCTCCGACACCGTGGGCGGACTGGACAATCGAGGCATTGCGTATTACGGTTTGTTGATGAACGTGCGTTTCACGGTGTCTGCTCGCAGGCATGACGTCTCGCTCCGCGACGCGGCCGCCGCGCTCGCCGGAGCGGTGGTGACGGTCACGGCGCTGGACGGCGAGGACGACAAGTGGCTCGCCTTAGGCTTCGACACCGCCGGCCGCCTGCTCGAGCTGGTGGGCTACGACCTGGACGGCGGCGCCGTGCTGGTGGTCCACGCCATGAAATGCCGCGCGTCCTACTACCGCCTGATCACTGGAGGTGACAGCAAGTGAGCGAATACCGGACGGCGACGGGTCGGCTGATCGGCGCGGCCGAGGTCGAAGCGGCAGCCCGCCAGGCCGAACGCGGATACGAGCCGGAGCAACTGGATTCCCTGCCGCGCAAGCGCGGACGCAGGCCCACAGTCGGGGAAGCTGCGGCCGCGGTTGTGCCGATTCGCCTGGACCAAGCCCGCGTTGACGCGATAGACGCGCGCGCGGCCCAACTCGGCACCACTCGCAGCGACTTCATCCGGGACGCCATCGACCGCCGCCTGGCAGCGGCCTGACGCCCCAAGATGGCCGCCCAGGCCGATGACGCGCTCGATCCGCGCGGCCAAGCGGGCGTCTGCGGGGTTGGGCGCCGCCGACGTCAAACACCCATGCCGGAACGCGCCGGCCGCCGGTTGGGCACGGCCCGCCTTGATGCGCTAGCATGTCCAGGTTGCCTCCGCGCCTTGGCGCGGGACCAATCCACACCCTTCAGGAGTTTCATCGTGGCTGCCAAGTGCGAAATCTGCGGCAAGAAGCCGGGCTTCGGCTTTAGTGTGTCCCACTCGCATCGCCGCACCAAGCGGCGTTGGAATCCCAACATCCAGCGCGTGCGGGCGAAGATCAACGGGACGCCGCAGCGCCTCAACGTCTGCACCAGTTGCATCAAGGCCGGCAAGGTCACCCGCTAGCCGCAACTCATTTGGCCCGGACCGCCTCAGGCGGGTCCGGGCCTTTTACTGCGCCCACGTCCGAAGACGCTCAACGCACCAGCCAGGTCCGGACTCCCGCCGGCTCATAGGCGCTCCCGGCGAGCCAACCGTCCACCTGGCTTGAACGTCCCCGTTCGTTAGGCGAAATGGTCCCAGCCCGCAGTTTGGGGGTTCCAGCCCGCGATTTCCACGCCCGGTCCGTTTGGGCCCGGTTCCGACACTTTCCCGATGCCGTGCCAGCCCCCCGGCAAACCAGCCCCGGCCGGGAACGTGGCCAAGAAGGCGTGGTCCTCTCCCCCAGCCAGCACCCAGTCGCGTTGGTCGGCGCCCAGCGCCCGGGCCAGGGGCGCCCACCGGGCCATGGACCCCGCCAGCGCGGGGCTGGACGGGTCGACCGCCGCCCGCACCCCGCTGGCCTTCGCCAGCCGGCCCGCGTCTTTGGCCAGCCCGTCCGAAATGTCTATCATGGCGGTGGCCCTGCCCAGAGCCGCCCGTTTGCCCAAGTCAAGCGGCGGGTCGGGGCGCAAGTAGGCGGCCACGGCGGCCTTCGCCAGAACTTCCTCCGCAATCCGCTCGGATTCCTCCCCCTTGGCCGCCAGCCAGGCCAGCCCCGCCGCTGAGCCGCCCAAAGCCCAAACGGGGGTGGAGCCGGGAGGCGTGGCGACGGCATCGGACACCGCCAGCACGTCGCCCGGCCGGGCGCCGAAGCGGGTGACGGGCTCCCGGCCCTCCAAGTCCCCCACCACGGTGCCGCTGGCGACCAAGACCGGGGCCGACGACAGGTCGCCGCCAACCACCCCGACCCGCCAACGGCGGCAGTAAGCGCCCAGGCCGCGGGCGAAATCGGCCCCCCATTCGCCGCCCAGGGCGGCGGGCGGGCCCGCCACGGCGACCACCAGCCAGCGCGGCACGGCGCCCATGGTGGCGGCGTCGGCCAAGTTCTGGGCGGCCAGCCGCCAGCCCACGTCGAAGCCGGCGGACCAGGCGGAGCGGAAATGGACGCCCTCGACAAGGATGTCGGTGCTGATCGTGGCGCGGCCGTCGGCAAGGGCGAGGACGGCCGAATCGTCGCCCGGGCCCAGCAGGGCCCCCTCCCCCGGGGGCAGGTCGCGGGTGAGGGCCGCGATCAGGGCGTCCTCGTCCACGGCGGCTAGCGGAGCCCGACGGGGCGGCTCAGGGCCAGCTCGATCAGCTCCCCCACCAGGTCGGAGTAGCTCAGGCCGGAGGCCAGCCACATGCGCGGGTACTGCGAGATCGGGGTGAAACCGGGCATGGTGTTGATCTCGTTGATCACCAGCGGGTCGGCGGCGGTCGGATTGTAGAAGAAGTCGACCCTGGCCAGGCCCTCCGCCCCGATCGCGCGGAAGGCGCGCGCCGCCATGTCCTGAACCGCCGTCAGCACGTCCGGCGGCAGGTCGGCGGGGCACAGCAGATCCGCGCCGGCCGCGTCGAGGTACTTGGCCTCGAAATCATAGAAGTCGTGGCCGCCCCTGACCACGATCTCCGAAGGCAGAGAGGTCCGGGGCACCCCGCCTCCGGGCGACCCGAGCACGGCGCATTCGATCTCCCGGCCGTCGGCGGCCTGCTCCACCAGGACGCGCGGATCGCACCGGCGCGCCTGTTCGACCGCCTCCTCCAACTGGCCGGCGCGGTCCACTCTTGAGATGCCGAGCGAGGAGCCGGCCCGGCACGGTTTGACGAAAACCGGCCAGCCCAATTCCCCAATCCTGCAGGCGGCCAGGCCGTCGGCCGGGGACTGGTCGGGCCCCAGGACAACATAAGGCTGGACGGGCAGGCCGTGGGCCTCCAGAACGCACTTTGCATACCCCTTGTCCATGCCGAGCGCGCTGGCCAGGACCCCCGCCCCGACATAGCGCTGGTCGGTCAGCTCCAGCAGCCCCTGAATGGTCCCGTCCTCCCCGAACGGGCCGTGGAGCAATGGGAAGACCACGTCGATGGGACCCAGGGGGGCGAGGGCGCCGTCGCCGCCCACCAGGCGCCATTCTGCGGAGCCGGCGTGGGCGGGAGGCAGCACCTCGGGGCCTTCGCCCGAAACCTCGGGGAGGCGGCCGTCCGCCGCCCTCAACGGCCCCGGATCGTCCGGGGCCAGCGACCACCGGCCCGCGCGGGTGATCCCGATGGGCACTGGCTCAAACCGGTCCCGGTCGATCGCCTCCATGATCGACCCGGCCGTCAAACAGCTAATCGAATGCTCGCCGGAGCGACCGCCAAACAGAAGGGCCACCCGGATACGCGGGGCGCGGGTCTCAGTCATCGCCATCAAGGCTACCCGTCGGCATGTGTCCGGGAGGTTGCCGCGCCAGCGCCGGTCAGGGGTTTGCCGGGAGCCGGCGACCCGCCTTTGCCCAAAGAAACGGGGACGGTACCTTTTTCCGGCTTGCCGGAAAAAGGTACCGTCCCCGTTTCTTGGTTACTTGTCGACCGTCTTGCGGGACTTCAGGACCTGGTCGATCATCCCGTATTCCAGGGCCTGTTCGGCGGTCAGGATTTTGTCCCGCTCAATGTCGTCCCGGACCTGCTCCGGCGTCCGGTTGGAATGCTTCGCGATGGTGTCCTCCAGCCATTGGCGGATCCGCAGGATCTCGTTGGCCTGGATCTCAATGTCGCTGGCCTGGGCGTAGGCGCCGCCCTCGAAAGCCGGCTGGTGGATCAAGACGCGGGCGTTCGGCAACGCCAGGCGCAGGCCCGGCGTGCCGGCGGCCAGCACCACGGCGGCGGCGGAGGCCGCCTGGCCCAGGCAGACCGTCTGAATGCGCGGGGTGATGTACTGCATGGTGTCGTAAATCGCGGTCAAAGCCGTGATCGAGCCGCCCGGCGAGTTGATGTACATGGTGATGTCGCGGTTCGGGTCCTGCGACTCCAACACCAGCAACTGCGCCATGATGTCGTCCGCCGAGGCGTCGTCGATCTGCACGCCCAGGAACACGATCCGGTCTTCGAACAGCTTCGCGTAGGGGTCTTGCCGCTTGAAGCCGTAGGGCGTGCGCTCCTCGAAAGAGGGCAGCACGTACCTGGCCTGGGGCGTGGGCGCGGCGCGGCCGCCAAAGGCCAACGGCGCCAAAGAGCCGTAAGTCGAGCGCGGGTCAATGCCGGTCATGACTGCTCCTCCCCTGAGGCCTTCTTCTTCGACTGGGCCCGGACGACCGCCTCATGGGTCACCACCTTGTCGATGAAGCCGTAGTCCAGCGCCTCGGTGGCCGTGAACCAGCGGTCCCGGTCCGAGTCCCGGTTGATCTCCTCGACCGTCTTGCCGGTCTGCTGGGCGATCAGCTCCGCCAACTGGCGCTTCATGTGCAAGATCAACTGCGCGTTGATCCGGATGTCGGTGGCGGTGCCGCCAATCCCGCCGGATGGCTGGTGCATCATCACCCGCGCGTGCGGGGTCGCGTAACGCTTGCCCTTCGCCCCCGAGGACAACAGGAACTGGCCCATTGATGCGGCCATTCCGACCGCCACCGTGGCCACGTCCGGCTTGATGTACTGCATGGTGTCGTAGATCGCCATGCCGGCCGTGATCGACCCGCCCGGGGAGTTGATGTAAAGGTAGATGTCGCGCTCCGAATCCTCCGCCGCCAGCAGCATCATCTGGGCGCAGATCGCGTTCGCGTTCTCGTCGCGGACCTCGCTGCCGAGCCAGATGATGCGTTCTCTGAGCAGGCGGTTGAAGATCGAATCGCTCAATCCCATGCCTTGGCCGTCGGGCGCGGCCAGCGTCGGGGACTCCAAGCTCATTGCGGACTCCTGAGTGTTGAGTTGTCTTTTCAAGTCACGACCCTAACGCGCCGGGCCCGCGCTTGCTTTCCGGCGCGACCCCGTTTCGCTACGGGCGTGGAAACCGGGGCGTCCCAAACGTTGCCCGATGCCGTTTGGCCACCCAAACGGCATCGTCCAACGTTTGGCCTTTGGGCCCGTCAGGCGCCTTCTTTGTCGCCCAGGGCGAGCGCCTCTAAGTCGATGGCGACTTCCTCGATCAGCGCGTCGTCCGCGAGGTCGCCGTCTTGGAGCAGGTCGCCGTCCAGCGCGGCTAGGTCCTCCCCCAGCTGGTCCACCACCGGCGCCGCGAGGCGGGCCTTGACGTCGATCGCCTGGCCGTCCGCGTCTTCGACCGCGATCTGTTTGAGCGCCTCGACGGCGGCCTTGTTGCGCAGAAGTTCGGCGTAGAAGTGCGGCAGCTCGCCGGACCGGACGGCGGCGTTCAAGAACTCGGTCGGGTCAATCCCGTAGCGGAGCGCCATCGGCACCACGAACCGCACCAACTCGCGTTGGTCGGCCGTCACCTCGAAGTGCTTGACCAGGGCGTCCATCAACAGTTCGGTGCGGATCGCCTTGGTCGAGTCGGCTTTGTACTCCGCCAGCGCGTCCTTGTCCTCCTTCGACTTGCCGTCCCGTTCGAGACGGGCCTCGGCGTCTTTTTCAACCACGCCGCCGGGGGCGGGGAAGTCGAGCGTCTCGAGCAGGTGGTCGATCAGCTTGTCCTGCGCCTGGACTATTTGGTCGCGCTCAGCCTGCTGGTCGGCTTCCCGGCGCAGGTCGCCCCGCAGCTCTTCGATGGTGTCGAATTCGCTGGCCATCTCCGCGAACTCGTCATCCGCGACGGGCAACTCGCGCTCTTTGACGGCGTCCAGCTTGACGGTGACCAGAGCCTCCTCGCCTTCGCGGTCCCCGCCCGCCAGGGGCGAGTTGAAGGTGGTGACCTCGTCCGCGGAAAGCCCGTCCAGCGCCTCGTCAAGCCCCTCCAGCATGTTGCCGGCGCCGATCTGGTAGGAGATCCCCGACACCGAGTCGATCTCCTTGCCGTCGATCTCGGCTCTGAGGTCGATCGTCACAAAGTCGCCGTCCTGCGCGGGCCGGTCCACCGTCTTGAGCGAGGCGAACCGCTCCCGCAACCCGTCCACCAGGCGGTCCACGTCTTCGTCGCTCGCTTGCGCCAAGCCCACCTGGACCTTGACCTTGGTCAGATCCGGAATGGCGATTTCCGGGCGGATCTCGACCGTGGCCGTGAACTCGAACTCCGGCTCCGCAGCGGCCGGGTCCGGCTGCTTGGACAGGTCCACCTCCGCCTGGGCCATGGGCGCCAGGTCGTGCTCTTGGAGCGCGCTGCGGTACCAGTCGTTCAGCGAGTCGTTGATCGCCTGCTCGATCACCGCGCCCCGGCCGACCCGCCGGTCGATGATGGTGGCGGGGACCTTGCCCGGCCTGAAGCCGGGGACCGAAATCTGACCCGCGATCTCCTTGTACGCCCGCTCCAGCGCGGGTTTGAGGTCGTCCGGTTCGATTTCGACGGTCAGCTTGACCTTGGTCGGCTCAAGCGATTCGACGGCGCTTTTCACTTCGATTTCTCCTGGGAATGACTAGCTGGCGCCGCGCTTGTGCCCGGCGGCGCATAGAGCCCGCCTAGTCTATCCGCTCAGCAGTGGAGACACGGCCGCGGCGTCCAGGCGGTCCGGGACGTGGGGGAGCCCCGGAACGCGGTCAGACCGCCGGGGCCGTGCTCCACCTGGACAAACGCCCGGGCTGGCGCCCGCATTCCGCTTCTCGCCCGGTTGCGCTGAGGGCGATCAGCCAGACCAGCTCGGCACCGCTTTCGTCAGCGGACCACCGGGGACTCTGGGGCCGTCACGTCGATCGACTCCACGTTCGGCTGCTTCATCAGGATCTGGACCGCCGCGGCCTTGACCGGCACGTTCGAGGAGTCGCCCCAAAGCACCTGGATGCCGCTGTTCAACGTCAACGCGACCGTGTCCTCGGTTTCGGCGCCAATCGACGCCACCTCCGCCGTCAGCCATTCGGGCAGGGACGCGGCCACGCGCAGCACCGACTCGACCGTCCGCCGGTTGCCCTCCGTCAAAGGCACGGCGATCACCGGCAGGCCCTCGGGGGGCTGGTCAACTTGCGCCACCGGGTTCGCCTCCGCGTCCAGCAGCAGGTAGCCCTCGCCATCCGGCACGGCGGCGGCCGGCAGGCGCGGCTCCAGACGCACGTCCAGGCCGGTGGGCCACGCCCGCGTCACCGTGGCCGTCTTGACGGCGGACAACGCCATCAGGCGCTGCTCGATCTGTTTCGGGTTGAGCCGCACCAGCGGCACGCCCACATCCTTGGCCAGGACCTTCGACACCTCCCCCCGGTCGATCCAGCCGCTCAGCCCCGCCACCGCGATGTCCCCCTCCCGCACCGCGAACACCGGCGAGAACCACAACACGGCCGCCGCCCCGGCCGCCGCCGCGATGGGGACCAGCCATTTCATCGCCCGCGCCACGGCGGCCCAGCGGGCGGCCCGCCGCCGCGCCCGGAAGGCGTCCCGGCTCCGCTGGGCGGCCAGTTCGGCCGGCGTGGGGCCGGGGGCGACCTCCCGCCCGTTCGCCTGGGCGCGGTCGACTGGGCGTGGGCCCCTGGGCCCGCGGTCCGTCCGGCCAACCGCCGGCCTTGCGCCGGGCTGGTCCGGCGCGGCCGCCCGGCCCCGGCCAGCGGGCAGGTCGGTCAAGTCGGCTGGCGCCGGGCCGAAGCCCAGCCATGCGGCCAGGCCCATCAGCCGCGGGCTTCCAGTTCGGCCAGGATGGCCGGCCCCAGTTCCGTGACGTCCCCGGCCCCCATGGTGAGCACGATGTCGCCGGGCCGGGCCGCCCGCGCAATCAGCGCCGGGACCGCCCCCCGGTCGCGCGCCCATTCCGCCCTGCCCTTGGGCAGCGCGGCGGCTATCAGGCCCGAATCGACGCCGGCGACGGGCTCCTCCCGCGCGCCGTAGACGTCGAGCAGCCAGACCTGGTCGGCGCCGGCCAGCGCTTGCCCGAAAGCCCGCGCGAATTGCTTGGTCCGCGAATACAGGTGCGGCTGGAAGAGCACCAACACGCGGCCGGCGCCGACGCGCTCCCGCGCGGCCGCCAAAGTGGCGGCGATCTCCGTCGGGTGGTGCGCGTAGTCGTCGACCACGGCCACGCCGCCAGCCCGCCCGCGCTCCTCGAACCGCCTGGCAGTCCCGGCGAAAGCCGCCAAGCCGGCCCGCGCCCGCTCCCGGTCCGCGCCCAGCCACTCGGCGGCCAGCCCCGCCGCCTCCGCGTTGAGCGCCAAGTGACGCCCGGTCAGGCCCAGGTCTGACCATCCGCCGCCGGCGCCGTAGGCGATGATCTCCGGCGGTTCCGGCCGCGCCGCCACATGGTCCATCAACGCGCGCGCGCCCTGGTCGCACTCGCAGGCGATCAGACAGCCGCCCGGCAAGATGCGGTCGGCGAAGGCCGTGAAAGCCTCAAGATACGCCTCCCAACTGGGGTAATGATCGCCGTGGTCGAGTTCGACGTTGGTCACCACCGCCACCAGCGGCGCGTAGTTCAAGAAAGACCCGTCCGATTCGTCGGCTTCGATCACCATCACGTCGCCCGCGCCCAGGCGCGCGCCCGATCCGCGCCCGATCAGCTCCGAGCCGACGGCGTACGACGGGTCGAACCCGCCCGCCTCCAGGGCCGCCACGGCCATAGCCGAGGTGGTGGTCTTCCCGTGGGTGCCCGCCACCGCGATCAGACGTCGTTGGTTCGCGATCGCCGCCAGCGCCTGCGAACGGTGCTGCACGGTCACGTCCGGCCTGGCCAGCGCGGCGGCCAGTTCCGCGTTGTCCGGCTTGATCGCGCTGCTCACCACCAGGCGGTCGATTCCGTCCAGATGCTTCGGGTCGTGGCCCACGCAGGTGGCAACCCCGAGGGCGGCCAGGCGAGCCAGGGTGGCCGAATCGCGCCCGTCGCAACCGGACACGCGCCCGCCCCGGCCAAGCTCCAATTCGGCCACGGCGGCCATGCCGACTCCGCCCACGCCCATCAGGTGAACCGCCTCGCTCATGGCCGGGCCACCGCCTCGACCAGGTCGGCCAGCCGCTCGGCGCCGTCGCGGATCGCCACCGTGGCGGCACCGGCGGCCATGCCCGCCAACCGGTCCTGGTCGAACAGCAGGCCGACCAGGTTGTCCGCCGCCCAGGCACCGAACTCGGCGTCCGCCACAAGGTTCGCCCCCCCGGCTCCGACCAGCCCCGCGGCGTTGAGCCGTTGTTCGCCGTTGCCGACGGGCAACGGCACCAGGACGCTTGGCAGGCCGGCGCAAGCCAGCTCGTGGACCGTGCCCGCCCCGGCCCGCTGAACCGCCAAATCGGCGGCGGCCAGCGCCAACTCCATGCGGTCCAAGTACTCCAGGACGTGATACCGCTGGGTGCCGTCAAGCCGCGCCACCGACTGCCGCACCGCCTGGCCTTTGCCCCGGCCGGTCAGGTGCAGCACTTGCGCCCCCGCCGCCAGCAGCGCCGGGGCCACTCCCGCCAGGGCCTGGTTGAGGCTGGCCGCCCCCAGGGATCCGCCCGCCACCAGCAAGGTCCGGCGGTCCGGGTCCAGGCCCAGGATGGCCTGCGCCTCGGGCCGCAGCGCGGCCCGGTCCAGCCGAGCCAACTCGGGTCGCAAAGGCATTCCAACCAATTCGGCGCCCGGCAGCGCCGTGTCCGCGAACGCCACCCCGACCCCGGCGGCGCGGGCCGCCCCCCAGCGGTTGGCGAGCCCCGGCCTGGCGTTGGCCTCGTGGACCACGATCGGCACGCCCGCCTTGGCGGCGACCCGGTAGGCGGGGGTGGCGACATACCCGCCGAAGCCCACCACGGCATGGGGCTGGAAGTCGCGGAACAACTGGCCAAGCGACGTGACCGCCCGCCGCCACAGCATTGGGAACCGGACGGCGTAGGCACCGGGGCGGCGCGGCAGCGGGGCGCGGGGTATCACCACGAGCTCCACGCCGGCGTCCGGAACCAGTTCCGCCTCTATCCCCTCGGCCGTGCCCACGGCCCGCAATTCGACGTCGCCGTGGCGACGGCGCAGTTCGCGCGCGGTCGCCAGCAGCGGGCCAACATGGCCAAAAGTGCCGCCCCCGGCCAGCACCAACCTCACGATCCGCCTCCGCCGCGGGCGCCCCGGACGGACCGGGCCGCCCGGCCCGGCGCGCCGCCGTCAGTCACCGCCGCCACCCGGCTGGCCCGCCGCGAGCGAACCCTCAGGGCGTTCTTCACCTCCGGATCGGTCCGCATCAGCCCAAACACCACCCCAATGGCGGCCAAACAGGCGATCAACGCCGACCCGCCGGCGGAGACGAACGGCAACGGCACGCCGATGACCGGCAGCAGCTTGATCACCATGCCGATGTTGATCAGCGCCTGACCCTCTATCCAGCAGCCGATCGTCCCGACCGCGATCTGCACGGACCGGTCCGGGTGCAGACGCACCACCTGGAACAGCCCGAAACCCAGCAACCCGAACAGCACCAGCACGGTCAACGTGCCGACCAGGCCAAGCTCCTCGCCGATGATCGCAAAGATGAAATCGGATTCCGCTTGCGACAGGTAGGCCCACTTGCCCCGCGAGGCGCCCAGGCCCGCGCCGAACCAGCCGCCGGACGCCAGCGAGTATTCCGCCTGGCGGATCTGCCAGCACTGGTCCGCCAGCTCCTCGCAAGCCTCCGGGTTGTAGGCCACCATCAGCCGGTTGAGCCGGTGCGAGGCGCCAATCACGATCGCCACCCCGACCGCGCCCAGCGAGCCCGCCAAGAACGCCAATTTGGACCAGGGCACCCCGGCCAACACCAGGGCGCCGAACGCCATCAGCCCAATCACCAGCGCGGTGCCCGCGTCGTCCCCCTTCAAGACCAGGCCCATCCCGATCGCTATGCCGATCAGCCCCGGCACCACCAGTTCCGACCATTTGGCCAGCACGTCCTTCTTGTAGGACAGCACCGAGCCGAGCCACAGGGCCAAGCCGAACTTGATGAACTCGGACGGCTGGATGGTTGTGAAACCCAGGTCCAGCCAGTTCCGGTTGCCGAACTCGCCGCGGCCAAGCGACGTGAACACGACCAAGCCCTGCAGCGCCAGGGTGGCGAGCAGCGCGCTCCAGGCCACCGCCCGCCCCAGCAGGCGGTGGGTGTGGGCCAGCACGGCGCCGGCCAGGACCCCGATCCCCGCGAAAGCCGCCTGGTCAATCCCGGCCTGGTACGGGTTTTGGCCTTGCGCCAGCGCCGCGATGGTGTGCGCGGACATAGTCATGAACAAGCCGATCACGGTCAGCAACGCCACCGAGATCAGGATCATCAGGTGGGCGGTGCGCAGCGAATGAAGCCTCTCAGGCGACATTGGCGCCCCCCAGCCGCGCGACGGCGTCCGCGAATTGGCGGCCGCGATCCGCATAGGACTCGAATTGGTCCATTGAGGCGCCGGCCGGGGCGAGCAGGACCGAATCGCCCGCGTCGGCGAGGCCCACGGCCGCCTTGACCGCCCGGTCCATCACCTCGGGGCCGGGCTCCACTTCGACCACCGGCACTTGCGGCGCCCGCCCGGCCAGGGCCGTCGCCAAAGCGGCGTGGTCCAGGCCGATCAGCACCGCCCCTTTGAGGCGGTCGGCGCGGTCGGTCACCAGCGTCTCGAAAGTGGCGCCCTTGGCCAGACCGCCGGCAATCCAGACGACCGACCCGGCCGGGAAAGAGGCCAGGGCCGCCGCCGCCGCGTGGGCGTTGGTCGCCTTCGAATCGTCCACGAACCGCACCCCGCCCGCCGCGCCTACCTTGGCCAGCCGGTGGGCCCCCAGGTGGAAACCGCTCAACGCGCCGCCGATCGCGTCCGGCGGGGTCCCGTAGGCCAACGCCAGAGCGCTGGCGGCCAGGGCGTTGGCCGCCAAGTGCGGCGCCACTCGCCCGTCTGGCCCGGCCAAATGGTTCAAGTCGTCAAACGAGGCCAGGGCCTCGGCGTGGCGGTAGCGCCGCTCGGAGAAGGCCCGGTCCACCAACAAGCCGTCGACCACCCCCAGCTGCCCCAGCCGGGGGGCGCGCAAAGTGAAGCTGACCGGGCGGGCCGGCCGGGCGGCATCGGCGGCTTTGGCGGCTTTGGCCAAGCGGGCCGCGCCCAAGTCGTCCGCGTTGTAGACCAACGCGTCTTGGACCCCGTGCCAGACGCGCGCCTTGTCCGCCGCATACGCCTTGCGGGAGCCGTGCCAGTCAAGGTGGTCGGGGGCCACGTTCAGGACCACGCTCGCCAGCGCCCGCATCGAGTGGGTGTGATGCAGCTGGAAAGACGACAACTCGACGGCGAAAACCTCCACGTCCTCCGCGAGCACGGCGGTGACCAGCGGGTCGCCCACGTTTCCGGCCGCCCGCGCGGTGGCGCCGCCCGCTTTCAACATGGCCGCGAGCATTGAGACGGCGGTGGTCTTGCCGTTGGTGCCGGTGACCGCCAGCCACGGGGCGGCGGGGTTGGCCCGCAGCTGCCAGGCCAGTTCCACCTCCGACCAGATTGGCAGCCCCGCCTCCCGCGCGGCCCGCAGCAAAGGCGAGGACGGCGCCCAACCGGGCGACACGACCAGCAGGTCCAGGGTCTCCAGTTCGACCTGGTCGGGTCGCCGGGCGCCGTCCGCCACGTCGTCGATCAGGCAGAGGTCCGCCCCCAGCGGCTCCAAGGCGGCCGCCGCCGCCCGCCCGGACACGCCCAGCCCGGCTATCCCGACGCGGCGGTCTTCGAAGATCATCTGGCCACCACCCATTCCGCGTAGAACAGCCCCAGGCCCACGGCCACGAACAGGGCGGAGATCAGCCAGAAGCGGATGACGATGGTCACCTCGCCCCACCCCGACAACTCGAAGTGGTGGTGCAGGGGCGCCATCTTGAAGACCCGTTTGCCGCCCGACAGCTTGAACCATCCGATCTGGATAATGTCGCTGGCGGCCACCAACACGAACAGCCCGCCGATGATCGCGGCCAGCACCTCGGTCCGGGTAACGATCGAGAGGCCCGCGTAGGCGCCGCCCAGGGCGAGCGCGCCGGTGTCCCCCATGAAGATCGCGGCCGGATGGACGTTCCACCACAAGAAGCCCAGGCAGGCGCCGGTGATGGCCGCCGCGACCATGGCCACGTCCAACGGATCGCTCATGACATAGCAATGGGCGATCGAGTCGACCTCCCCGCACAAGTTGGAGATCCCCCACAAAGCCACGATCACGTAGGCGGCGAAGACCATGGCCGAAGCGCCGGTCGCCAAGCCGTCCAGGCCGTCTGTCAGGTTGACGGCGTTGGTCCACGCGGTGATGAGGAAGTTGGCCCACAGGACGAACAGGATTATCCCGAGCGTCCGGCCCGCGAACGCCAGGTCAATCGAGGTGTCCCGCAAGAACGAAACCTTGAACGAGCCGGGAGTCCAGCCCGACCGGCCCGGCAGGTTGATCGCCAGCAGCGCGAAGGCGACGCCCACCGCGCCCTGGCCGGCGAACTTCCAGACGGGCCTCAGGCCCAGCGAGCGTTGGCGGGAAATCTTGATGAAATCGTCCACGAAGCCGACCAGGCCCATGCCGACAAAGAGAAGCAGCACCAGCAGCCCGGCCGGGCGCGGCGTGCGCGCCAGGATCAGATCCGCCCCGAGGTAGGCCACGACGGCCGCCAGGATGATCACCACCCCGCCCATGGTCGGGGTGCCCCGCTTGATGTAGTGGGCCGTGGGGCCGTCTTGGCGGATGAACTGGCCAAAGGACTTCTTGACCAGGAGGCGGACGAACAAGGGCGTGCCGAACAGCGCCAGCACCAAGGCCAGCGCGAACGAGTACAGAATGTTCAGCATTGGGCGTCTTTCCCGATCAGAGAATCGGCCACCTTCCACAAGTCGGTGCCGTGGGAACCCTTGATCAAAATGAACTCCTGGCCTGCGATTGACTGCAAGTGGCCGGCTAGGCCGGCCACATCTGGCCAAAACTCTATGGCTTTGCCAGCCAATCCGTTGGATGCCGCGCCCGAGGCGATGTTCTGGGCGCCCTCGCCCACCACGATCAACCGTTCCAAGCCCGCCCTTCCCGCCAGCCGTCCAATCCGGGTGTGTTCGGACGCCCCGTCTTTGCCCAGTTCCCGCATCTCCCCCAGGACCGCGATCGCGCCCCGGCCCGCCTGTTTGGCCAGGCGCGACAAGGTCTCCAGGGCGGCGGCCATCGACTCGGGGTTGGCGTTGTAGGAATCGTCCACCAAAGTGGCCCCGCCCGGCAGGTCGACCAACGCCATCCGGTGCGGGCTGGCGGCGGTGACGCCGTCCAGCGCCTGCGCGGCCTGTGGCAATGGAATGCCCGCGGCCACCGCCGCCGCCACCGCCGCCACAACGTTGATCGCCAGGTGCCGCCCCACCAGCCCCGTCTCGATCCGCGCCGAATGCCGAGCGTCCTGGTCCGCCACGGTCAAGTGCAGCCGTCCGCTGGGGGCCAACCCGCGCCTGAGGCCGCGAATTCGGGCCATGTCGTCAAAGCCGAAGGTGATCAGTTTCTCCGGCGCGCCGAAGGCCATGGCCCGCACCAACGGATCGTCCATGTTGAGGACGGCCGTGCCGGACGGGGTCAAGCCGGCGAGCAATTCGGCTTTGGCCCTGGCGATGGCTTCCCGCGAGCCGAACTCGCCGAGGTGGGCTTTGCCCACGCCGAGCACCACGCCCACGTCCGGCGGTGCGATCCGGGCCAGCGCCGCGATCTCGCCCTCGTGGTTGGCCCCCATCTCCACCACGACGAAGGCCGTGTCCCGGCCCGCCTTGACCACCGTCAGCGGGACGCCCAGGTGGTTGTTGAACGAACCCTCGGCCGCCACCGTCGGCCCGGCCGTGGCGGTGACACGCGCCAGCAAATCCTTCGTGGTGGTCTTGCCCGTGGAACCCGTCAGGGCGATCACCGTCATGTCGCGCGCCGCCACCCGGGCCCGGCGCAGGGCGAGTTCGGCCAAGTGGCCAAGAGCCGCCACCGGGTCTTCGACCAGGGCAATGGGTCCCGGCACGGCCTGGCCCACCACCGCCACCGGGGCGCCGGCCGCGACGGCCTGGCCCACAAAGTCGAGGCCGTTGGCCTTTTGCCCCGGCAGCGCCACGAAAACCGCGCCCGGGCCGGCCAGGCGGGAGTCGATCACGACATCGGTCAGAACGGCCGCGCGGTCCACTTCGGGGCTGAGTTCAGCCCCAATCGCGGTGGCCAAGCCGACCGGGTTCCACGGGATCATTGACTGCCTTCCGTCTTCGCTGCCAGTGCCTGCCGGGCCTGGACCGGATCAAGGTGGGGTTTGAGCTCCCCACCGTAGTCAATCGTCCGTTCGTGGCCCTTGCCGAGGATCACCACAGTATCGGCCCCGCCGGCTTCGGCGACCGCTTGCCCGATGGCGTCCGCCCGGTCCGCCACTTCCCTCGCCTTCGCGCCGGCCCCGGCCAGGAGTTCCGCGCGAATCGCGGCGGGGTCTTCGCCGCGGGGGTTGTCGTCGGTGATGAAGACCAAGTCCGCTCCGGCGGCCGCCGCGCGGCCCATGGACCCCCGCTTGCCGTGGTCCCGGTCCCCGCCGGCGCCCAGCACGGCGATCAGCTTTCCGGCGGTGTGCGGCCTGAGCGCGGCCAGCGCTTTGGCGACCGCGTCCGGGGCGTGGGCGTAGTCCACCACCACCAGGGGGGCCCCAGCCGGTCCGGGGACCACCTCCATCCGGCCCGGCACCGAACGGACCGCCGCCACACCGCGCGCCGCCGCTTCGGCCGCCACACCCAAAGCCATGGCGCTGACCAGCGCCAACGCCGCGTTGGCCACGTTGAACGCGCCCGGCAGGGCGACTTCGGCCGGCAGCAGCACGCCGTCTGGGCCGCTCAGCAGGAAGCGGGCCGCGCCGGGCGCCGCCGGCTCCGGCAGCGCCAGCCAGTCGGCGGGCGGGACGGCGGAGAGCGTTTCTACTGGGATCCCGGCCTGACGGGCCAACCGCCGCCCCCACTCGTCCTCCAGGTTGACCACCCCGCGCCGGGCGTGCCCGGACGCGAACAAGGCCGCCTTCGCGGCGAAGTATTCCTCCATCGTGTGGTGGTAATCCAAGTGGTCGCGCGTCAGATTGGTGAAGGCGACCACGTCAAAGCGGAACCCGTCCACCCGGTGCTGGGCCAGCGCGTGGGACGACACCTCCATGACGCAGGCGCGCACCCCCCGTTCGACCATCGCCGCGAAGGCGGCCTGCAGCGCGGGCGCCTCCAGCGTGGTGCGGGCGGACGGCAACTGTTCGCCGTCAATCCGGGCGGCGATCGTGCCGAGCAGCGCCACCCGGCCGAAATGCTCCGCCAACGCCCCCTCCAGCAGGTGGGCCGTGGACGTTTTGCCGTTGGTCCCGGTGACCCCGACCAACGCCAAGCGGCGCGCGGGATGGCCGTAGAACCAGGCCGCGAAACCGCCGAGTTTGGCCCGGACGTCCTCGGTCACGATCCGAGGCGTGTCCGGCGCCAGCAGGGCCTCCCCCGCCGCGTCGGTCAGTACCGCGCGGGCTCCCGCCGCGAGCGCGGCGCGCGCGTGGCGGGCGCCGTGGGTCTTGGCGCCCGGCAAAGCCACGAACAGATCCCCCGGCGCCACATCGGCGCTGGCCAGGGTGAGGCCGGCCAGGGCGACCGGCGCCCCGGCGTCCGGGCCTCCTGACCGGTCAGACCCGGCCGCGCCGAAGCCAGCCAGACGGGCCCCCGGCAACTGGGCGGCGGCATCGGGCAACAAAACCTGGCGGGCGGCGGACGGACGCAGCACGGGCTTTCACCATTCCAACGGCAGTTCCGCCGGGGTCGTGGTCGAAGGCGGCACGCCCAACCGGTCCACGGCGGACGCGCCGATCTTCTCGAAAACCGGCCCGGCGACCTCGGCGCCGTAGTAGCCGCCGGACGTCGGATCGACCACGAAGACGCCGATCGCGACGCGGGGGTTCTCGGCCGGCAACACGCCCGCGAAGGAGCTGACGTGGATCTCCTTGCCGTCCTCGTACATCTGCGACGTGCCGGTCTTGCCCGCCGTCCGGTAGCCGGCCACCTCGGCGCTCTTGCCGGTGCCGCCCTCGACCGCGGCCTCCATCATGGCGATCACCTGGGCGGCCGTCTCCGGCGAGGTGACCCGGTCCTGGGCGGCGGCCGGCGCGGCCTGGAAGCCCGCCGCCCCGCAACTCCAGCCTTTGACCAGATGCGGGCGGACGTGCAGGCCGCCGTTGCCCAGCGTCGCGAACACCTCCGTGGCCTGCAGGGCGTTGACCGACAGGCCCTGGCCGAATAGCACGTTGCTCCTGGTCCGGCCGTCCCAGTAGGGTTGTCCGTCCGTGTCCGGCAGGACGCCCGGCTTGTGGACCACGCCCAACGCCTCCTGCAACTCGATCCCCGTCGACTCGCCGAAGCCGAACTTCTTCAGGTATTCGTAACGGGTGGCGTCCGGCACCTCCTGGGCAGCGAGCACCGTGCCCACGTTCGAAGACTTGGCCAGGATCCCAGCCAGAGTCAGCTGATAGGTCGCGTGGCCGGAGGAGTCCTTGAACCACTGCCCGCCCAAGGTGACGTTGTCCGGCACGGTGTAGCGGCTGGCCGGCGTGGCGAAACCCTCCTCCAGCAGCATGGCCATTGTCACCACCTTGCCGGTCGAACCCGGCTCGAAGATGCTCTCCAGCGCGTGCGAATTGGTTTCGCCCGTCGGGTGGGCCGGATCGGGTGTGCCCGAATCCGCCAGGAACAGGACCTCGCCGGTGGGGATGTCAATCCCGATCGCCATGCCGTAGCGGGCCTTGGCCTGGTCCACCCGCTCCTGAATCAGCTCCTGCGCTTCGAATTGAAGCGTCGAGTCGATGGTGAGGGTGACGTCGCAGCCCGGCTGTGCCGGGTCGGAGACCACCTTGCCGCCCGGGATGGGCTGCTGGTTGCCGCCGACCTCGGTCTTGGTCACGCCCGCTTTGCCGGTCAACTTGTCGGTCAGCTTGTCTTCCAACCCCGTGTACCGCTTGTCGCCCTTGGACTCTTCGGTCTCATATTGGTAGCCGACCAGGTTTCCCGCCAGGTTCCCCGCCGGATAGGACCGGATGTAGTGCTTCGATTCGTAGATGCCCGGATCGACGCCCTTCTTGCGGTAGGCGTCCACGACTTGGCTGACCTGGTCCCACTGGTCTTGGGGCGCGTGTTTGACCAACGCCACCCACGTGAGGTCGGGTTGGCTGAGGGTTTGCTCCAACTCCGCCTGGTCCAAGCCCACCAGCGGCGCCAACTCCTCGGCCAGCTTGGCCGGTCCCGGGCCAATCAGCTTGCCCTCCGCGTCCCGCGCGTTCACGACCTTCGGGTTGGCTTGGATCTCATAGCGCGCCACGTCGTCCGCCAGCACCGTGCCGTCGGCGGTGATGAGTTGGCCCCGCTCCGCCGGCTGGACCGTCGTGGCCATCCGGTTGGCCTGGCCTTCGGCCGCCATGGCCGGGCCGTCCACCACTTGAAGCTCCACCAGGCGGACGGCGAACACCGCCAGCACCAACATCACCACAACCCGCACCAAACCTTGGCGGCTGGCCGGGTTGCCGATCCCGGTCAGCCAGCGCCACAACCGTTCGAGCCAGCGCGGCGGGCTCGGGCGGGCGGACGGGCCGTTCGGAGCCCCGGCCGTTCCGGCCCCGCCGGGTTTGGCGGCCTGGCCGGCCTTGGCGACCTCTGGGCGGTGCGGCCGGTGCGACCCGGAAGCGGACTCGCGGCGACCGGCAGGAGCCCCCGCGCTGGCGCGAGCCAAAGCGCGCGGGGGACGCGCGACCCCGGCGGGCTGACCCTGGGCAGGCGCCGGGCGCGCGGGGCCCCCGCGCGCGGGAATCCGGCCGCCCGCTCCCCCGCGTCCCGCCGGTGGCTGATGCGGCTTGTTTCCCATCATTCGGCCCCCGCCTCCTCGCCCGGCCCGGCCGGGTCGCCGCCCGCGCCTGAGCCCTCTTCGCCGGACTCGCCGGCGTCTTGTCCCTCACTCTGGTTCTCACCTTGGTCGCTGCCCGCCGGCGGCGCCGAACCGATGATCACCCCGTCCCGCAGCACCAGGTAACCGGTGGCGGGCACCTCGATCATTCCCAACTCGGTCGCCTTGGCGGCCAACGCCCGCGGTTCCGCCCTGGCCACCAGCGCCTCGTTGATGGCCTCCCGCTCGATCTCAAGCTGGTTCAGTTTGACCTGGTACTCGCGGATCTCGAAGGAGCCCTGGGCCAGCGCCGTGTTCAGCCACAGGACCGTACCGAGCGCGCCGGCCAGCAGAGTCAGGCACAGGCCCACGTAAAGCTGGAATCCCCGCCGCCGCTTCGGCGCGACGACCAGTCGCAGCGGCGCGGCCGGGGCGGTCCGCGCCGCCGCCGGGCGTCCAACCCCGCGACGGATCGGAGTGGCGGCTGGAGCAGCGCTCATGGTGTCTTCCTGATTCTCTCGGCCGCCCGCAGCCGCAAGGACTGGGAGCGGGGGTTGGCGGCGGTCTCCTGCGGCGAAGCGTGTTCGGCGCCCCGCGTCAACAGCTTCAAGTACGGCTTTGTCTGTTCCGGCTCGACTGGCAGCCCGGGCGGCGCGCTCGACTTGGCGCCCTCCGCCAGAACCCGTTTGACCAGCGCGTCCTCAAGGGATTGGTAGCTCATGACCACCACCCGGCCGCCAACGGCCAGGCGTTCGATCGCGGCGGGCAGGCCGGCTTTGATTTGCTCCAACTCGCCGTTGACCGCCACCCTCAGGGCCTGAAAGGTGCGCTTGGCGGGATGGCCGCCGGTGCGCCGCGCCGGCGCCGGGATGGCGGCCCGGATCAAGTCGACCAGTTGGCCCGACCGCTCGATCGGCGTTTCGGCCCGGGCCTGGACCACGGCGCGGGCGATGCGGCCCGCGAAGCGCTCCTCGCCGAATTCGGCCAACACCCTGGCGAGGTCGGCCTTCGAATAGGTCGCCAGGATGTCGGCGGCGGTCGGACCCGTGGACTGGTCCATCCGCATGTCCAGGAACGTGTCCCGGGAGTAGGCGAAACCCCTCTCGTCGAGGTCTAGCTGAACGGAGGAGACGCCGAGGTCGAACAAGACGGCATCGGCGGCGGGCACGTCCAAGCGGTCCAGGACCTGGGAGAGTTCGGCGAACGGGGCCGCCACCACCTGGGCGGCGGCGCCCAACAGCGCCTGGGACCGCGCCACCGCGACCGGGTCGCGGTCAAGGCCCACAATGCGGGCGGCCGGGAAGCGGGCGGCGACCAGGGCGGCGTGGCCGCCCAGCCCAACGGTGGCGTCCACGTAAACGGCGCCCGGGCGCGCCAAAGCCGGACCGGCCAGTTGGAGAAAACGCTCCGGGGACACTGGCGTGTGCCCCCCGAGTGCCTGCTCCATTGGTGGTCCTTTCTTGGGCGATGATGTCGATTGGGGTCAAAAAGGTTTGGTCGGGGGCCCTCCTCCACCCGACCAGGTCCCCAACCCGCCGGTTGCGTCTGGCGCCGGGGAAGTGGCGTCAGAATCAATTGGCGGGGCGGAGACCAAGCCGTGCGGCGGGACGGGCCCGTCGGGGGCGTTACCTCACCCCCTCTTTGAGCTGCGAGTACTGCGCCTGGATCTGCTCCAGGTAGGTCCGCCAGCGGTCGGCGTCCCAGATTTCCGTGTGCGTTTCCATCCCGATCACGGCCAGTTCCCTGGCCAGGCCCGCGTACTGGCGCAGGCCCACCGGAATGGAGATGCGGCCCTGCTTGTCCATGTCCTGCGGCACCACGGAGGAGTAGAAGACCCGGTCGAAGTCGAGCGGGGCCATCCCCTGGGGCGCCTCGGAGCGGTTGCGCTCCCGATACGCGTCGAATTGGGGCTTGGAGAAGAGGAAGACGCAGTCGCCTTGGCCCTTGGAGAGGTAGGTGCCGGCGGCCATGGCGGGGCGGGCGCGGGCGGGCAGGATGATGCGGTTCTTGTCATCCATTTTGATGAACGACTCGCCCCACGCCTCGCTCACAACGCCCTCCTTTCCGGCCAATCCAACCCAGCTCACTACAAGTGGCTCCACTTTACTCCACGCGAGCCCACCACAGCGCCGTTTAGGCCCGAAATTGACCAAAATCTGGACATCATGCCTGGTGAATTCGGTGGAGGGAAGTGGATGGGTCGGCGCGCCGCCACAGGTTCCGATGCCGTGGGGTCACCCACGCGGATCGCGCCGCCGTCGCCGCTGCCCGCGTTCGCAGCCGGCGTAGCGGCTGGCTGGGAGCCTTTCGGCCGTGGCGAAACCCCAAGCGGACTACGGGCACACAGCCGCTGGGCTGCTGGTGGAGGAAAATGGAGCGCCCCGAGTGGAGGCGGGTGGAGAGACCGGCCGTCAGGCCGTGAAAGCGGGCGGCGGGGTCAAACCCGCGCTGGCGGACGGGACGTCAGAGCCCGTCGCGTTCCTCGAACCGCTTCTCGAACCGCTCCGACAAGCCGGGCTTGCGGGGCGGCTTGGCCTTCGGGGCCTTCGGCCCGGCGGCGGGGTCCGCCGACGGCCCCTTCGGCTTGGTGAAGGCGAAATAGGCGCCACCGAACATGACCAGGAACCCGAGCAAGGACACCCAGAGCTGCGACACCGCGACTCCCAGCACCAGCGCGGCCAGGCCGATCAGGCCGACGAAGACGCCCAAGGCCACGCGGCTGCGGCGAGGCGCGGCAACCGCCGCCATGCGCGACTCCAGCTTGGGATCCTCTGAGGCAAGCTGAGCTTCCAGTTGGTCCAAAACACGCTGTTCGTACTCAGATAGTGGCATTGCGGTCACCCCCCTCACTTAGGACAGTTAAAGCATACTTTCAAGCGCCGGGCCCGTGGGCCTTGTTCGCTATCAAATTAGCGTACCGATCGTCACCGAGCCGTCGCCGAACCGGCGGCGGACCTGATCGGCGATCCGGTCGATCCCCGGCCCCTCGCCGTCGGCCTGGTCGAGGGCCGGCTGAATGGGCTGCCCGGCCCGGCCGACCAAGTTCTCCAAACGCACTCCGACCAGGCGCACATGGCCGCCGACCGGCACCAAGGCGGCCACCAGGGACTGGGCCACCGCGTTGACGGTTTTGGTCTGGTCCGTCGGCGAGGCCAGCGTGCGGGACCGCGAGAACGTCTTGAAGTCGGCCGTCCGCAGCTTGATCGACACAGTCTGGCACAACAGGTCCGCCCGCCTGAGGCGGTGCGCCGCCTTGTCCGCCATGCGCAGAACTTCGCGGCGCAGGCCGTCCCCCCAGGGCAGATCGTGTTCGAACGTCTCCTCGGCGCCGATCGACTTCTCCTCGCGATGCGGCTCGACCGGGGCGTGGTCCATCCCCCGTGCCAAGGCCAGCAAGTGGGCGGCGGCCGCCTGGCCGATCGCGCGGACAATCTGCTCGTCCGGGGACTTGGCCAGGTCGCCGATCGTCGCCAGACCCAGCGAACCGAGGGTCGCCGCGGTCTTGGGCCCCAGCCCCCACAGCGCGGACATCGGCAGGGGATGCAGGAACGCGAGCGTCTGGTTTGCGGGCACGTCCACCAAGCCGTCCGGCTTGGCGCGCTCCGAGGCGATCTTGGCGACCGACTTGGACCGCCCTATCCCGACCGAGCAAGTGATGCCGAAGCGCTCCCGCACGGACCGGCGGACCGCCTCGCCAATCCCGCGCGCCGGCCCGAGCCGCGCCAACGAGCCCGTCAGGTCGAGGAACGCCTCGTCGATCGAGACCTGTTCGACCAGCGGCGTGACCTCCGCCAACAGGCCCATGACCCCGGCCGAGACGCGCACGTAGGCTTCCCGGTGCGGCTCAATCCAGACCGCTTGGGGGCACAGCCGCCGCGCCTGGCCGACCGGCATGGCGGAGTGCACGCCGAAGCGGCGCGCCTCATAGGTGGCGGCCACGACCACCCCGCGCCCGCCGAGCCGCCCCACGACCACCGGCCGGCCGCGCAATTCCGGCCGGTCGATCAGTTCGACCGAGGCGAAGAACGCGTCCATGTCCACGTGCATGATGGAGCGCTCCATACGGCCATTATGGAGGATGTGATTTCCACCCAGCCGTTCGCCATCGACACGGGCGAGGCCCGCTTCGAAGTCGACGGGGATTCGGTGACGCTTTACGTCAACGGCTGGCCCTCCTCGCAGTGGTTCGCCTCCCGGAGCGACCTGTTGGAGTTCGAGTACATGAACTGGATGCTAGCCGCCACGGAAGTCGTCTGGCCCAAGGACGCCCGCCTGCGCTGCCTGCACCTTGGGGCGGGCGCTTGCGCGCTGCCACGGGCGGTGGCGACCCGCTGGCCCGCGTCGCGCCACCTCGCGGTCGAGGTCGACGCGAAGCTCGCCGCCGCCGTCCGCGCCCAGGTGCCGTTGCCGCGCTCGCCCGTCTTGCGCATTCGGGTGGACGATGCCGCCCGCACGCTTCGGGCCCGGCCGCCCGGCTCGCAGGAGTTGATCGTCAGGGACGTGTTCGACCAAGGCGGGCGGACGCCCGAGGACTTGGCCGATCTGACGGCAGCGGCGGCGGCCGCCCAGGCGCTCGCGCCCGGCGGCCTCTACTTGGCGAATTGCGGGGACCAGCCGGGGCTGCCCCGCGCCCGGCGCGAAGCGCGCACTTTGGCGGGGCCGTTCGACTACGTCGCGGTGATCGCCGAGCCCGGACAGTGGCGCGGGCGCCGCCGGGGCAACGCCGTTCTGGTGGCCTCCAATTCGCCGCTCGGCGCAGCGCAAGAACGCGAACTGGCGCGTTTGCTGGCGGGCGGAGGTTTCCCCGCCCGCCTGATGGGCGCTAGCGACGTCCGGCGCTGGGCGGCCTGACGGCCAACCCGAACTGACACCGGGGCCAACCCCGCTGGGGACCGGGTGAAAGAGAAATCGTCCGGCCGAACCCGGGTCCCGGGTTCGGCCGGACCAGTTGGTCAGACGGGCTTGACGTTGGCAGCCTGGGGACCCTTCGGCGAGTCGACTATGTCGAACTCGACCTGCTGATCCTTTTCCAGGGTCCGAAAGCCGTCGGACTGAATCGCTGAATAATGCACAAACAGGTCGCGGCCGCCGCCATCGGGGGCAATGAAACCGTAACCTTTTTCAGGAGTGAAGAACTTCACTACTCCTGTAGCCATGAACTATGTTCCTTCCGGGGACCGAGGCCCAGCCGGATGCTGAGCCACCAAAATACCGCTTATCCATGAGGCCCCAGCTCGGTCTCCGGAAAGACGCTTGCCCGGTCTCGCGAAACCGCCGCAGCCACGATTGTGGCATGCCGAGACTCAATCGGTAAAGGGACCGGCCTGATTGTCACCGTTTTGAGAAGCCAGGAACTGCTCGAATTCGGCTGCGAGCTGGTCCCCGTTCGGCAGCGGCCCAGCGGGCAGTTCGACCGTTCCCGCAGTTGGGCGCCGGTCGTATTCGTCCTCCATCTTCTTGATGGCATCGGCCAGTTCGGGCTGCTCGGCGATTTGCTGGTCGATCTGCTCCCGCTGCACGTTGGCCCCCTCCTGCAGCCGCGACAGGTCGAAATTGAGCCCAGTCGCCGCGCCGACCTCTTTCATCAGTTTGGCCGTCGCGATTGGGGAGGGCATCTGCGTCAGATAGTGCGGCACGTGCACCACGAAGGTGTGGGCGTCACGCCCGACCTCCCGCAGTTTGTATTCGGTCAACGCCATGGCGGAGCCCGGCAGTTGCAGTGTCGCGTCAGACCGCCCCGCGATCCGTTCGACCAATTCGCTGGCGTTGCCGGGGCCGGTCACCTTCCACTCCCTGGTGTGCGGCGCCCCGGAGGGCATGCCGTGCATGCCGACGGCCAGGCGCACGTCGAAGGTCTCAACGACCTCGATCACCGCGTCCGTGAAAGCCTCCCAACGCGAGTCCGGCTCGGTGCCGTACATCAGCAGAAAGGGCGACCCGTCGGCATCGTGCACCAAGTCGATGCCGAGCTGCGGCTCGTGGTAGCCGGACCAGCCCTCGGCGGAGAACGCCATGGGCGGGCGCCGGGAGCGGTAGTCCACCAACTCGTCGGTGTTGAAGCTGACCAGACGTTGCGAGTCGGGCTGGCTGACCAGGTCGCCGATCGCCAGACCGGCGGCTATGCCCGAGTCGATGAAGCCGTCGAAGGCGTACAAAAGCACGGGCGAGGCATCATTCTGCGCCAGCGCGGCTGCCGCGTCGGGATGGATTTTGTAAAGCTTCTTCATGGTTTCCCCCTCCGGTTGGTTGCGCGATGCAGTAGTCAACACTGGGACCTTGGACCTTATTCCCGGCCCCCAAGGCGTGCGGGGCTCAGGAGGAGTAGACTTGATGGCTCCGTTTTTTCGCCTGAAGGAACCAGCTCTTGGCCGCTACCATCTCTCCCATCTCCGGAGAGCAACGCTATGTTGACCGCCTCTACGAACGCCTCGACGACCTGCGCGAACAGGCCCGCGAACGCCTGGCCAAAGTCAAGACCTCGCGGGCGGGCGGCTCGCCGCAGAACCGCTCCGAACGCGACGCCTTCGCCACCTTGCACGCGGATCGCCTGGCCCAACTGGAGTCGGTCGAGGACCGGCTGGTGTTCGGCGCCTTGACGATGGACGACTCGGAAGTCCGGCACATCGGGCGGATCGGCCTGCAGGACGAGCACCAGGCGCCCGTGCTGACGGACTGGCGGGCGCCGGCGGCGGAGGCGTTTTACCAGGCCACCCCCAACCATCGCCTGGGCGTGGCCCGGCGGCGCCACATCACCACGGCCGGACGGCGCGTTACCGCCGTAGAGGACGAGTTGCTGGACTTGGAGGCCGCGTCCGGCGTCAGCGACGCGCAGGCCGTGGAACTGGCGGGCGAGGGCGCGTTGATGGCGGCCCTGGCGGCCGGCCGGACCGGGCGGATGAACGACATAGTCGCGACCATCCAGGCGGAGCAAGACCGGATCATCCGGTCCGACCTGGCGGGCGCGCTGGTGGTCCAGGGCGGGCCCGGCACAGGCAAGACCGCGGTCGCCCTGCACCGCGCGGCGTACCTGCTGTACACCCACCGGGACCGGCTGGCCGGCTCCGGCGTCCTGATTGTCGGCCCCACCCGGATCTTCCTCCGCTACATCGACCGGGTCCTGCCCTCGCTTGGCGAGACGGGCGTGGTGGCCACCACCATGGCCGAACTGGTGCCCGGCTTCACCGCCCAGGCGGCCGACCGGCCGGAGGTCGCCGCGATCAAGGGCCGTCTGGAACTAGTGGACGTGGTGCGCCGGGCGGTCCGCGAGCGCCAGCGGCTGCCGCGCCGCGACATCGCGCTGCCCGTGCTGGGCCACGACTTGGTGCTGCGGGTGGCGGACGTGGCCGAGGCTCGGGAGCTGGCCCGTGCCTCCTCCAAGCCCTACAACCTGGCCCGCAAGGTCTTTGTCCGCGAGCTCCTCAAGCGTCTGGCCAGGCAATTCGCCGAACAGTCAGGTGCCGAGGGGCTCACCGACCTGGACGAGGTCGCCGCCGACCTGCGTTCCGCTCGCGACGTGCGGGTCGCCATCAACCTGTGCTGGATGCCGATGACGCCCAAGCGGCTCTTGGAGGACCTCTACGCCAAGCCGCACCTGCTGGAGTACTGCGCCCCGCAGTTGAGCGCCGCCGACCGGGCGGCTTTGGCCCGGCCCGCCGGTTCGCCGTGGACGGTGTCCGACGTGCCGCTGATCGACGAGGCCGCCGAGCTCTTGGGGGAGGACGATGCCGCCGCCCAGGCCGAGTTGCGCCACGCCGCCCTCCAGCAGCGCCGCGACGTGGAATACGCGGGCCTGGTGCTGGCCGGGCAGGGCGGTTCCGGCCTGGTCTCCCCAGAGCAGTTGGCGCGGCGGTTCGCCGCCTCCGGCCCGGCCCTGACCCTGGCGGAGCGGGCCGGCGCGGACCGCGCCTGGGCGTACGGCCACATTGTGATCGACGAGGCCCAGGAGCTAACGCCAATGGACTGGCGGGCGCTGCTGCGGCGCTGCCCCACCCGCTCGCTGACCATTGTGGGCGACTCGGGCCAGACCCGCTCCCCCGGCGCGACCGGCTCCTGGAACGCCTCCCTCGACCGGGTGCTCGGCCGGGGAGCCTGGCGGCTGGAGGAGTTGACCGTCAACTACCGGACCCCGGCGGCCGTGGTGGCCGCCGCCCAAGACTTGGCCCGTTCCGCCGGGCTGCCGGTGGGCCACGACATGGCCGCCCGCGACACGCCCAATTCGCTGATGGAGTGCGACGTGGCCGATCCGGTCGGGGAGACGTTGGGGCTGGCCCGGGCGCGGCTGCCGCGCGGCGAGACGGGCCGGGTCGCGGTGATCGCGGCCGGGGCGGAGTTGGCGGCGCTGCGCGCCGCCGTCGCCGAGGGGGAATTGGCGGACAAGGTGGCGCGCGAGGGCGAGAACCCCCTGGACTTCCCGCTGGCGATCCTCGACGCCGCGCAGGTCAAAGGACTCGAGTTTGACGAGGTCATAATCCTTTCCCCGGAGGCGGTGGCCGCCGGCGCGGGCACCGCCACCGAGTTCGACCGGCGCACCGGCGCCGCCGACCTTTACGTCGCCATGACCCGGCCGACCCGCCGCCTTTGGCTGCTGCGCCCGGCCGCCGCGGACTGAGCGGAGCCGCCCAACAAGAGGGGGGCGGGTGTCTGAAGCTGCGGCCACAATGGCCGCCGCTGGGGCCGCCCAACGGGTAGAGGGGGCGTCTTGGCGGGGCCGCCCGCGGGCGGCCCGGCGGCGGCGCCTGCCGGACCTCGCCGGACGGACGGCATCGGCGGAATCTCGTGGAACGTCGGGGACCTGGGCGGACGGCATCGGCGGCCTTGGGGAAAGCCGACGGGCGCTAACATTTGACGGTGCCGAAAGCCCTCCTCCTTGAAAACATCCACCCCGTCGCGGCCAGCCTGCTGGGGCGCGCCGGCGTCGAAGTGACGACCCGCCGCGAGGCGCTGGACGAGGACGACTTGATCGCCGCCCTGGACGGGGTCGAACTGCTCGGCATCCGCTCCAAGACGCAGGTCACGCGGGCGGTCGTGGCGGCGCGGCCGGAACTGCTGGCGATCGGGGCGTTTTGCATAGGGACCAACCAGATCGCGTTGCAGGCGGCCTCGCGGGCCGGGATCGCGGTGTTTAACGCCCCCTACTCCAACACCCGCTCGGTGGTGGAGCTGGCTGTGGCGGAAATCATCGCGCTGACCAGGCGTTTGACCGAGCGCGACCGGTCGCTCCACGACGGGGTCTGGCGCAAATCGGCGGCCGGCTCGCACGAGGTGCGCGGGCGGACTCTGGGGATTGTGGGCTACGGCAACATCGGGTCGCAGCTTTCGGTGCTGGCGGAGTCGCTCGGCATGACGGTGGTTTTCTACGACGTCGCCGAAAAACTGGCGCTCGGCAACGCCCGCCGGGTCGACTCGCTGGACGAGTTGCTTCAGATCGCGGACGTGATCTCGCTGCACGTGGACGGACGCTCCTCCAACCAAGGCATGATCGGGCCGGACGAATTCGCCGCCATGCGCGAGGGGGCCGTTTTCATCAACCTGTCGCGGGGGCACGTGGTCGAGCTGGGGGCTTTGCGGCAAGCGGTCGAATCCGGCCACCTGGCCGGCGCGGCCGTCGACGTGTTCCCGGCCGAGCCGAACGCGTCCGGCGACCCGTTCGTTTCCGAACTCCGGGGGCTGCCCAACGTGATCCTGACCCCGCACGTGGGCGGCTCCACCGAGGAGGCGCAGGAGAACATCGGCCGGTTCGTGGCGGGCAAACTGCGGGACTACTGGAAGACCGGCTCGTCCTCGCTCTCCGTCAACCTGCCCTCCCTGACCCTGGAGGGCGGGGCGCGGGGCGACCACCGCGTGGCGCATCTGCACCGCAACATTCCGGGCGTGCTGGCCTCCATCAACTCGGCGCTGGCGGGACGCGGCGTCAACATTGTGGGCCAGGTCCTGGGGACGCGCGACGAACTGGGCTACGCGATCACCGACGTCGGCTCGCCCAAGGACGCCGAATCGCTGGAGTACCTCGCCTCCCTCGACGAGACGATCCGCCTGCGCGTTCTCTACTGAGCGCTTTTCAGGTCCGGGCGGTTGGCCCGCGTGGCGGCGCTCGGGGCCGTGGTCCCGCCCGCGGGCGGTCCCAATGTGGGGCCAGGCCCGCGAATTCAAGGTCCGCGACATTGAGAGCCTGAGACCGGCAACCGCGAGCGATCCCACCCCCGGCGTTGTGGCGATTGGCCTTGGCAAACGCCGACTGTTCGTGGCCCAGTCCACAGCGATCGGCTACCGCGAGTTGGTGGCCTGGATCCGCCATTGGCGGCCAGAGCCGGTCTGGCCGAAGGGCGTTCTGGAGCGCGCCCGCGACATCACCGGCGACCCGGACCTGTGACCTTGCCCGGCGGCTACAGGTCGCTGTCTTGGAAGCACGTGGTCGGTTCGGCGAGAAGGTTGAAGCGCTCGGTCCGGGTGACGGGCCCGATGCCCGCCAGCGAGAGGTCCAGGAATTGTTCGGCGGAGGCGTTGCCGCAGCGCGGCGGCGCCCGCCAGAGGAGGACCAACCATCCAGATTGGCCGGCGCCGATCTTTGCGGGCGGTTCGGTCGCGGCGGAAAGCGGCGCGCCGGCCGCCTCCAGTCGCTCGATCATCCCAGCCGCGTCGGCGGCGTCCACCTCGCTGAACCCGCCGTCCCAAAGCGCCATGGCGAGCCGCCCCTCTTGGTCCCCGTCCAGCACCCACACCCCCAGCAATTCGACCTCGCCGGGGTTCGCCACCTTGCGCAGCGTCACGGTGGGCGCGCCGGACGCCCGCAGCTGCTCGCCGGTCAGCACGAAGCGGCCGCCGGCCAGCGAATGGCTGTATCCCTGCCGGTCGCCGCTCAGGAGCGACGGCCGCGCGAAGTGGGGCGAGAACCAGGCCGCCGCCGCCAGGGCCGCCAGCACGATCCCGACCGCCACGGCGCGCCAGCGCGAGGGCCTGGGCAACAGCGCCGCATACGCGGCGTCCAGCGATTCGGTCGCCTGAGCCAGGCCGGCCGAGCCGCCCCCGGGGCGCCTTGCCTTGAACATAGTCACATTGTACTATGACAATATGACAAAACGGAAGCCTCCGCAGCCGGTGCTCGGGTAGCCGGCCCATGGGAATCGTCGCCGGCGTGGCCTTGGCGCCGTTCGCCATCGGCCTGGCGTTGCTCCTCTGGCTGGTCCGGCGGGCCTGGCGCTACCCAACCCCCGAGGACATAACCTGGGCGGCCACCCCCGAAGCCCCTTTGGCGGGCGGCTCCGCCGGCGGCGATCCGTTCGGGTTGCCTCCCGCCGGCCAAGGCCCCGCTTTGGCCGGGCTCTACCGGGCCTACCTGGCTCGCCAGAGCCGCTACCAGCTGGTTGGCGGCGCCGCTGGCGTGATCCTCGCGGTGATTGTGCAGGTTCGGGTCTACCAGGGCATTTGGGTTGGCGCCAGCGGCCCGTCGCTGCCGCTCGACCCCGTTTTCGCCTGCCTTTCCGGGACCGTGGCCGGGGCCCTCCTCGCCCAGGCCTACCGTTTGCGGCCCGGTCCGGCGGGCGCCCCGGTCAGCGCCAGGCTTGAGCCGAGGCCCAAGCGACCGGGCCGGTCTCCGCGCGTTTGGAGTTGGGCGCTGGTCGCCGCGTGCCTGGCCGGCGGCCTGGCCGCCGGCGCCGCGTGGCGAAACTGGGCACCGCTCGCCTGCGCGGCCACGGGCGCCGTCGTGGTCGCCTTGTCGGAACTCACGCAGGACGCCATCTGGTCGCGCCGGCGGCCTCTCCTGGAGCCCGGGGCGATGCGCGCCGACGCCCGCCTCCGCGCGCTCAGCGCCGTGTCGCTCGCCTGGACTCAGCTAGCCATTGGGCTGTTGACCACGGCTTGGGTCTTCGGCGTTCTTCTGGACGGCGCCTTCGGCGCCCTCGTCTGGGCGCCGCTCGCCGCGGCCTTTTGGGCGGTGCACCGCGGCTCGCTCCACGCGCCCCGTGCTTGGCGGCGGGCAAGGGCCGCCGCGCTCGCATGATCCTCAGCGTTGACCCCGACTCCGACTTGCCCGTGGGAGCGCAGCTCAGGGACCAGATCGGCCTGCTCATCCGGTCCGGTTCGCTGGCCGACGGCGCCCGGTTGCCCGCCATCCGCCACTTGGCCGCCGACTTGGGCCTGGCGCGCGGCACCGTCGCGAAGGTCTATGAGCAGTTGGCCCGCGACGGCCTGATCAGGTCGTCCGGCCGCCAGGGCACGGTGGTGGCGCCGAATCGGGGCGGGAGCCTGCCCCGGGGGGAGGCGGCCACCCGCTTGCACGATGCCGCCTGGCGGCTCGCCGTTCTAGCCCGCCAGTTGGGCCTCGGCGAGTCGGCGGCGGCGGCCGCCCTGGTCGCCGCGCAGCGGGAGCTCGACAGGCTCGACGCGCCGGGCACGGACAGCGGGCGAGCGCCGGACGGCCAGGCCGACCACTCGTCCGGCCTGGTCGCGGCCGAACACCAGCCAAAGCCTCCTGGCGCGCGTTGAACGCCGCGCCCGCAGGGCGCGCCTGCGAAGGTCGGCCTGTCGCGGGGGCGCGTTGGGCGCGGGCCGTTGTGGTGTACTGGACGGCGTGAAGATCAAGGTGGCGGTGGGCCAGTTGGCTCCCACCGAGGACGCGGCGGCCAATTGGGAGGCCGCGATGCGGCTGGCCGAACAGGCCGCCCAGGGCGGAGCGCGGCTGCTGGTGCTGCCCGAGCAGACAATGCTGGCGCAGCGCGGGGAGGACGCCGCCCATTTCGCCGCCCTGGTCGCGCCAGCGTGGGATTGGTGGCCCCAGGCGGTGCGCGATGCCGCCCGACGGCTCGACCTCGCGATTGTCGCCGGCGGTTTCGCCCCGTTCGGCGCGCCGATGGCGCCCTGCTGGCACGGCGGTTGCCCTGATTCGGCTGGCCGCGCCGCCGACCCGGCGGCCAAGGCACCCGACGCGGCGGGGCGGTCCTGGGACGGACGACCCGGATTCCCGGCCATGGCAAACGCGGGGACGGCTGAAGACTCCGAGGCGCATGGCCGAGCCGACTCGCCTGGCGGGGCCGGGGCGACGCCGGACGGGCCAGAGGGGACCAGGCCCTGGAACGTTCTGTTGGCCTGGGACCCGGCGGACGGCATCATCGCGGTGCAGGCGAAGACCCGGCTCTACGACGCCTTCGGCGGACGGGAATCGGCCATGGTCAGGCCCGGCGAGGCGGGTATGGTCAGGCCGGTGCGACTGGCTGGCCTGACGCTGGGCCTGGTCAACTGCTATGAGCTGCGCTTCCCGGAGCACGCCCGGCAACTCGCCCGGGCGGGCGCGGAGATCTTGACGCTCAGCGCCGCCTGGGCGCGCGGCCCGCTGAAAGAGGATCAATGGGCCACGCTGGCCCGCGCCCGCGCCATTGAGAATTGCGCCTACCTGCTGGCCGCCGGCACCCGCGCCAAAGACACGATCGGCCGGTCGATGATCATCGACCCGGCCGGGATCATCCGCGCCGGCCTGGCGGACGAACCCGAAGGCTTGGCGATCGCGGAGATCGACACGGACCTGGTGGCCGCCACCCGCGCGCGGGTCGGCTCCGTGCCGGCCGCCAACCCGCGCGCTCAGGCCCGGTAGTCCCCTTGTTCAGCGACCGTCTCGCCGACCGACAGTTCGCAGTGGACCTCGACTCGGTGCGGCCCTTCGGATCCCACGCACGTTTCGCGAGGGCACGCTGCACCGCGAACCGCGCGGTCACGGGGACCCACGGCGCGAAGAGTCAAGGGACCCTGGTCCCAGGTCACGGGGATTTTCGGGGTAGATTGTGCAGACTGGATCGCCCCGATCCGGCTGGCTTCGTCGGACTAATGCCTGCTGCGCGCCCCTCGACGCCTCCGCTACAAGCCCGAAAGGATACGGCATCGGCGTTGACGGCAGGTATGGGACGGAAACTCGCCCCAAGTTGAAGTACGGCGAGGAGACGTACATGTCAGACGGGAACAAGTGGGTCGTGAGCCCGCTGTGGGGCGGTGGCCAGCCCGTCTATGTCTGAAACTAAGCCCCTCAAGCCCTTCGCAATAGTCAGCCTAACCAAGACCTGCGGGCTGGGCGGCGTTATCACCCGCCGCCCAGCCCGTGGTGGCCAGGTCCCGGGCCGAGCAGCTAATGCGGTATTCGTTGTGCTCTTGGCGGTAGCGGGGGTTGGTGGCTGCAAAGCCGATGATTCTCACCGGGCGGCCAGCCCCTCGACGCAGCACTCGTCGGCACCAGCCAGCCTGGCGGCGCGGGGTGACGCGCCGGAGGCCAGGCTTTGGGTCGACCGCGCGGAATTGCCCTTCGACTACTACAGTGACCTAATCGCGGCGACCTATCTGCGAATGTCCGACGTCGCCTCCGGCGACGGCGGCCAATGGGAGATCGAACAGGAAAAGTGGATCGCCAGCTGCATGAAGGACAAGGGCTTCGAGTATTACCCAAAGGCGGTCGAACCGCCCGCCGAGGGCGCGTCGAACGATCAGGCAGGCGACCGGAAGCTATGGGTGCCGTGGATGCCGGATGACCTGGCAGAAGTCGAACGCTACGGGTACGGCTACTCGCAGGGCATCGGCCCGAGCGACACCGCGGCGGCTCCCGAAACGGACGACCAGCCGGACCGCAACGCCGATTACGTCTCCTCGCTCAGCCACTCGGCCCAAGAGGAATACCAGATCGCCTTGATGGGGCGGGAATTGGCCGACTGGTTCGCGCAGGGCGCGGACCCTGGGGCGCCGCTGCCCGCGCAAGGCGGCTGCATGCTAGGCGCGTCCGAAGCGCACCCCTACCCTTGGGCGCAGGTGGCGGAGGAGTCCCCAATCACCTTGTACGAGGACCTCATCGACCGCATGCGGGACGAGGGCGGCGACCCATACGCGCAGATAACACCCGGCGACCGGCCTGCCGCTGGCACATTCTTGAGACGCCAGGAAGTCGACGCCCTGGACACCGAGTGGAGGGAATGCTTCGAGCGGGACTTCCCCGAGCCGGAGGGGTCCCGGATCGCGGGCGCCCCCACATCCGACGCCGATGGACCGACAGGCGCCTGGAGCATGGCTTTCAACACCAACCAGGACGGCGAGTGGTGGACCGGTCTGCCAGACAAGATCCCGCTCGAATACGCGTCTTTGACTGGCACCCCGAGGGAGATCGCCATCGCGGTGGCGGATTTCAAATGCCGCCAGGAAACTGACTACATCCAGCGGTTCTTGACCCTCCAACGCGAAGCCCAAGAGGAGTTCGTCGCCAAGCACAAGTCTGAGCTCGACCAAATGGTCGCCGCGCTGGAAGACTACCTGGGCGGATAGCCAAAGCGGCGCTGGCCCGAAGGCGGATAGCGCCGATAGCCCGCCGGCACCGTCTCGCCGTTCGGCAACTCGCAATAGACCTCAACACGGTGGTTCACTTCGGAGTCCTCACCCGAGACACCAGGGCGCGCTCCGCCACCAACCGGCCGTGATCCGAGTTCAGCGCGTCAACTGCCCTGATCACCGCCTCTGACTGGCCCAGAACCCGCAGCACGCGGAACACGTTCTCGATCGACACGCCGCCCTGCCCATGCTCAATGGCGCGCAGGGTGTCGCGGCTGATTCCAGCCCGTTCCGCCACCATCCGTGCGGTCAATCGCTGGATCTTCCGCCAGTTTGCCAGGTTCACGCCGAACCGAGCCAGGTCTCGAACTGCCAGGGTCGACGGCCGCTTGACCACGCCACCCCCTTCATTTATGACAAAGATTCCCGTCATTACAACCCATAACGGCGGGAATCTTGGCCTTTAGCGATAGTCAGCTGCAGCCGCTGGTGGCGCCGCAGCCCTCGCAGACGTGGCAGGAGCCGGAGGGCCGCATCTTGGTGCCGCAAGTCATGCAGATGGGGGCGTCCGCCGCCCGGCCCTGAAGGGCCTCGAACAGTTCGGCTGTCGAATGCACGCGCTTGTCCGGGGCCGCGCTGGTGGCGTGTCCCCGTTCAATCGCGACGCCCTGGCTGACCGTGTCCGGGTCCACGTCCTCGAAATCGTCGTAGGAACCGGTCTCCAGTTGGCGCTCGCGTTCCGCCGCCGTGTAGATGCCGAGCGCCGAACGGGCCTCGAAGGACAGGTGGTCCAAGGCCAGGCGGCGGAAAATGTAGTCCATCACCGACTGGGCCATCCGCACGTCCGGGTCGTCTGTCAGGCCGGCCGGCTCGAAACGCTGGTTGGTGAACTTCTGGACAAAGGTCTCCAGGGGCACCCCGTACTGCAGGCCGATCGAAACCGCGATCGAGAAGGCGTCCATCACCCCGGCCAGGGTGGAGCCCTGCTTGCCGAGTTTCAGGAAGACCTCGCCCAGTTCGCGGTGCTCGTTGTCGAAGCAGCCCGCAGTGATGTACCCCTGGGCGCCCCCCACGGAGAAGGACGTGGTGATCGAATACCGCCGCTTCGGCAGCCGCCGCCGGGACGGCTGATGCGACGGCGCGGCGTTGGCCTTGGGCTCCTTGTTCGCTTTGGCGTCTGAGAGCGGCTGCGACACCTTGCAGTTGTCGCGGTAGATCGCCAGCGCCTTGAGGCCCAGCTTCCAACCTTGGAAATAGACGTCCTCGATTTCCTCGACGGTGGCCGATTCGGGCAGGTTGACCGTCTTGGAGATGGCCCCGGACAGGAACGGCTGGGCCGCCGCCATCATGCGCACGTGGCCCATGGGGCCGATCGACCGCTGGCCCACGGCGCAGTCGAAGACCGGGTAGTGCTCGGTCTTGAGGCCTGGGGCGTCCACCACATGGCCGTGCTCGGTGATGTGCTCGACGATCGCCTCGATGGTCTCCGGCTCGTAGCCCAGCTTGGCGAGCGCCAGCGGCACGGTCCGGTTGACAATCTGCATGGACCCGCCGCCGACCAGTTTCTTGTACTTGACCAGCGAGAAGTCCGGCTCAATGCCGGTTGTGTCGCAGTCCATCATGAAGCCGATTGTGCCGGTGGGCGCCAGCACCGAGGCCTGGGCGTTGCGCCACCCGTTCTCCTGCCCCAGGCGCAGCACGTCCTCCCACGCCTTCGACGCAGCCCGATGCACGTCCCCGTCAAGAGCGGAGGAGGGGGTCAGCGCGTCGTTGGCGGCGTGGTGTTTGCGCATCACCCGCTGGTGGGCGGCGGCGTTTTGGGCGTAGCCGTCATAGGGGCCGACGACCGCCGCCAGTTCGGCCGAGCGCCGGTAGGCCGCGGCGGTCATCAGCGAGGTGATGGCGGCCGCGAGCGAACGCCCGGCGTCCGAGTCATAGGCCAGGCCGGAGGCCATGAGCAGCGCGCCCAAGTTGGCGTACCCAATCCCAAGTTGCCTAAAGCGCCTGGTGGTCGCCCCAATCGACTCGGTCGGGAAATCGGCGAAGGTGATCGAGATGTCCATTGCGGTGATGATCAATTCGACCGCCCGCTCAAACCGGGCCACTTCGAAGGCGCCGTCGGATCCCACGAAGGCGAGTAGGTTCAGCGAGGCCAAGTTGCAAGACGAGTTGTCCAGGTGCATGTACTCGGAGCAGGGGTTCGAGGCCGTGATGCGCCCGGTTTCCGGCGAGGTGTGCCAAGCGTTGATCGTGTCGTCGTACTGGATCCCCGGATCGGCGCACTCCCAGGCCGCCTGGGCCACCTTCCGGAACAGTTGGCGGGCGTCAACCTCTTCGATGACCTCGCCGTTCAGGCGGCCGCGCAGACCGAAGCTGGCGCCGTTCTCCACCGCCCGCATGAATTCGTCGGACACCCGGACGGAGTTGTTGGCATTCTGGTACTGGACCGAAGAGATGTCCCGCCCGTCCAGGTCCATGTCGAAGCCGGCGTCTCGCAACGCCCGGATCTTCTTCTCCTCGTGCGCCTTGGTCGCCACGAACTCCTCGATGTCGGGGTGGTCAATGTCCAAGACGACCATTTTGGCGGCGCGCCTGGTGGCGCCGCCGGACTTGATGGTCCCGGCGGAGGCGTCCGCGCCGCGCATGAACGACACGGGTCCCGATGCCGTGCCGCCAGACGAGCGCAGCAGTTCCTTTGAGGACCGGATTCGCGACAGGTTGACCCCCGAGCCGGAGCCGCCTTTGAAGATCATGCCCTCTTCCCGGTACCAGTTCAGAATCGACTCCATGGAGTCGTCAACCGACAAGATGAAGCAAGCCGAGACCTGCTGCGGGGAGGGGGTGCCCACATTGAACCAAACCGGCGAGTTGAACGAGAAGTGCTGGTGCAACAGCAGCCAGGTCAACTCGTCGCCGAAGACCTCGGCGTCCTTGGGGCTGGCGAAATAGCCGGCGTCCAAACCCGCCTGCCGGTACTTGCCGACCACCCGGTCGATGACTTGGCGCAGGGAGTATTCCCGCTCGGGGGTGTCCAGGGCGCCGCGAAAATACTTGGTGGCGACGATCGTGGAGGCGTTGACCGACCAGAAGCTCGGGAACTCCGCGCCATACTGGGCGAAGACCATCTCCCCCGTCTTCCAGTTGGTCTGGACCACGTCCCGCGCCTCCCAGTCGACCTCCGCGTAGGGATGAACGGACGGCTTGGAAAACACTCTCGGTATGGTTAATCCGCGGTCAAGCTGGCGGGCGGCAGGGGTCGAAGTTGTCTGGGTCATGATTCCTGTTCCTGTTCCAAATCGTTGTCTTCGCCTGGTCCTCGAAGGACGGCGATCTCCTTGAGGAAGTCGTCAATTGACTCAAAAGAGCGGTAGACCGAGGCGAACCGGAGGTACGCGACCTCGTCCAGCCGCCTGAGCGGGCCGAGCACTGCCAGCCCCACCTGGTGCGAATCGACCTCGGCCGCGCCGGTTGACCGGATCTGGTCTTCAACCTGATGGGCCAGCATGGTCAACTGGTCTTCGCTGACCGGGCGGCCCTGGCAGGCCCGCCGCACTCCGCGCACCACCTTGTCCCGGCTGAACGGCTCCGTTGTGCCGCACCGCTTGATGACCGCAAGCGCCACCGTCTCCACGGTGGTGAAGCGCCGCGAACACGATTGGCACTGGCGGCGCCGACGGGTCGAGGTGCCATCCTCGGCCGTCCGCGAGTCGATCACGCGCGAGTCCTCATGGCGGCAGAACGGGCAATGCACGGGGAACACTCTAACAAGATATTGGGCCGATTCAAGCGGCGACCCACTACATCTTGGGCCGACTTCGGAATCGAACCGACCGCCCCAGGCCGGTTCGCTCACTCCCTTGGAACCTCCAGCACGTCGCCGACCTGGAGCGTGGAGCCCCTCAGCCCGTTGATACGTTGCAAACGGGTCACCACGCCTTGCACGTCTTGGCCGCCGTCCGCCAGCGCGCTGGCGATCGACCAGAGCGTGTCGCCGGACTGCACCACCACTTGCCGGGTCGGCACATAGCGCTCGTCCGCCGTGGCCGCGCCGGCCCGAAACGCTCCGGCCGCCAGCGCGAGGGCCAACCCGGCGACCACGATCCAACCGCGCCGCGTCAATTCCGAGGCTTGGCCGCCAGGCCGGGGCCGGGCGCCTGTCCGGCTCCGGGGAGCCATCCCGCCGGTCCACGCGCCGCCCGCGACATCTTGGCGAACCGCCCGCCGCGGGGCCCGCGTGCCGGCCCACTTGCCAACCGGCCCCCGCGTCCCGGAGGCCATCATCACCGCTGTCATAACTCGCCTTCCCTTCACGTAGTACATCTGTTCCATTTTGGCCAGACTTCGACTATGCTGGTAGCCAACACCCAACCTCTGACACTGTTTCCACCAGGGGAAACGCAGGAGAGATCATGAATCAAGACAAGAAGTACCCCAAGACAACCCAGCGCGGCCTGTCCCCCAGGCAACGGGCCATCCTGGACGTGATCAAGGAGTCACTGGAGCGCCGCGGCTACGCCCCGTCAATGCGGGAGATCGGCGACGCGGTCAACCTGACCAGCCCCTCCAGCGTCAAGCACCAACTCGAGGTGATCGAGGCGAAAGGCTATCTCCGCCGCGACCGCCGCCTGCCCCGCGCCATGGAGGTGATCGATCCGAACGCCGACATGCCCCAACTGCTGCGACCGGGCGCGGAAGAGCCCAAACCGCGGTATGTGCCGTTGGTGGGCCGGATCGCCGCGGGCCATCCCATCCTGGCCGAACAGAACGTCGAAGCCCTGTATCCGCTTCCCCGCGAACTGGTCGGCGACGGCGAGGTCTTCATGTTGACTGTCCACGGCGACTCCATGATTGACGCCGCCATCGCGAACGGCGACAAGGTGGTGGTGCGGCGGCAGCCGACTGCTGAGAACGGCGAGATCGTGGTCGCCCTGATCGGCGACGAGGCGACCGTCAAGACCCTCGACACCTCCACCAACCGGGTGTGGCTGCGCGCGGCCAACCCGGCCTACGAGCCGATAGAGGGGCACAAGGCCCGCATCCTCGGCCGGGTCACCTGCGTTCTCCGCAGCCTCTAGCCCGGCCCCACGCCCCACGCGCGCCCCAGGCGGCAGGCCGGCCGGTCAGCCCACCGCCGCGTCCACTCCGGCCAATTCTGCGGCCAGCGCCTCCGGGACGCGGGCGCGCAGGCGCGTGCCCGCAGCCTCATAGGTTTGCCCCAGGATCTCGCCCTGCCGGTGGGTTCGCGCGACCAAGTCGCCCCTGGTGAACGGCACCACCACGTCGACCTCGACCGGCGGACGGGGCAGCGCCCGCTCAATCGCCCGGCCCAGGTCCTCCAAGCCCTGGCCTGTGCGCGAGGAGACGGCGACCGAACCGGGATGAGCGGACATCAACAGGTCTAGCTCGGCCGGGTCGGCGGCATCGGACTTGGTGAAAACCATCAACTCCCGGCCCCGCTCCTGGGGCCCGGCGATCTCCGCCAACGTCTGGCGGACGGCTTCGATGCGGCCCTCCGCGTCCGGCGCCGAGGCGTCCACGACGTGCAGCAGAACGTCCGCCAAAGCCGACTCCTCCAAAGTGGAGGCGAAGGCGTCGACCAACTCGTGGGGCAACCGGCGCACAAACCCGACCGTGTCGGCAATGGTGTAGAGGCGGCCGTCGCCGGTCTTGACCGCCCGCACGGTGGGGTCGAGGGTGGCGAAAAGCTGGTCGTCCACCAGCACGTTTGCGCCCGTGAGCGCGTTGAGCAGCGAAGACTTCCCGGCGTTGGTGTAGCCGACCAGGCCGACCGAGGGAACCCCGGCCCGCTCGCGCTGGGACCGGCGCGCCGCCCTGCCCGGCGCCATGGCCTTGATGTCGCGGCGGAGCTTTGCCATCCGGGTGCGGATGCGGCGGCGGTCCAACTCGATCTTGGTCTCACCCGGGCCGCGCGAGCCGATCCCGGCGCCGCCGGCCACCCGGCCGCCAGCCTGACGGGACATCGACTCGCCCCAGCCGCGCAGGCGCGGCAGCAGATATTCCAACTGGGCCAGTTCGACCTGCGCGCGCCCCTCCCTGGACTTGGCGTGCGAGGCGAAAATGTCGAGAATGACCGCCGTGCGGTCAACCACCTTCACTTTGACCACGTCTTCCAGCGCCCGCCTCTGAGACGGGGCCAACTCCGAGTCGGTCACAACCGTGTCCGCCCCCAGAGTCTTGACCAGGTCCGCCAACTCGGCCGCTTTGCCAGAGCCCAGGTAGGTGGCCGGGTCGGGCTGCGGACGCTTCTGCAAAACCGCGTCCAACACCTCCGAACCCGCCGTCTCCGCCAGTGCCGCCAGTTCGCCGAGGGACGCCTCCGCCTCCGTTTTGGTGACGTCGCCGCCGTACAGGCCGACCAGCACGACCCGTTCCAGGCGCAGTTGGCGGTACTCGACCTCGCTGACGTCGTCGAGTTCGGTCGCCAGGCCGGCGACTCGTTGCAGGGCCGCGCGCTCCTCGCGCTCCAGTTGGTCCCACCGCTCGTCACGGGAATGCTCCCGCGGCTCTTGCCCGGGCGTTCGGCCCTGCCCGCCGCCGCCGCCCGAACCGGCCGTTTGGGCGGTCGCCGGACCTTGGCGCGGTGGCCACCTTGATTCAGTCATCTCGCCTCACATTACTCTTGGCCTGTGTCGCATTACTTTGAACCCGCCCCCGAGGTCCCGCCCCGTGAACTGAAGGAGTTCGAAGTCCGCCTGGCCGGAGCCCCCGCCCGTGTGGTCTCCGCGCCGGGAGTCTTCGCTTCCGGCCGCCTGGACCTTGGCACCGCGCAGTTGCTGCGGACCGAGGACCGACTGGGCGGCGCTATCCCCGCGACCGGCCAGTTCCTGGACTTGGGCTGCGGCTGGGGACCCATCGCCCTCACCCTGGCCCGCCTGGCGCCCGCGGCGCAGGTTTGGGCTGTGGACGTCAACCCGCGCGCGCTCCAGTTGGCCGCCCTGAACGCCGAGCGGCTCGGCCTGGCCAACGTCCGCGCCGCCTTGCCCGGCGCCGTTCCCGCCGGTCTCGAATTCGACTTGCTGTGGTCCAATCCGCCAATCCGGATCGGCAAGGACGCGCTGCGCCGGCTGCTGCGGGAATGGCTTGGCCGTCTGCGCGCGGGCGCGCACGCGGACCTGGTGGTCCAAAAGAACCTCGGGGCCGATTCGCTCAGCCGTTGGCTTGACTCCGAGCCGGGTTGGCGCGCCGCGAAGCTGGCCAGCGCGAAAGGCTACCGAATCATCCGGGCGGCCCGCACCGCCTGACCCGCCAGACGTCAGAGGATTTCGCCCTTGGCGACCAGCTTGGCCGGGCCGGTCAACTCGACCACGTCGTCCACCATCCGGACGCCCAGGGTTCCGCCGGGAACCTCCACGGTCCAGGTGGTCGGGCCCGCCGCGCCCGCCCAGGCCCAGGCGGCCAGGGCCGCCGCCGCAGCGCCGGTGCCGCAAGACAAGGTCTCCCCCACGCCGCGTTCGTAAACCCGCATCTTGATCACGCCCGCCGCCCGGTCGATCAGCGCGAACTCGACGTTCGCGCCGGCCGTCGGCGCCGGCGTCAGCTTGGGCGCGTCCGACAAGTCCAAGGCGGCCAGTTCTTCGGCCGTGACGGGCGCCACGACATGCGGATTGCCGACGTCGACCGTCAGCCCGCCGAGCGGCCGGTCCAGGCCGTCGACGAAGACCTGCCTGTCGCAACCGCGCCGGACGGCCCCCTGGCCGCCGCAGAACTTCCACGTCCCCAGGTCGACCACATAGTCCTGGTCCTCTTGGCGGACGGTGACCACGCCGCCGCGCGTGCCTATCCGCAGGCCCTGTCCGTCCGACAGGTCGGCCAGCCCCTCGGCCAGCAGGAACGCCGCGAAGACGCGGATGCCGTTGCCGCACATCTCCGCCAGCGACCCGTCCGCGTTGCGGTAGTCCATGAACCATTCGGCCCCGGCCGCCGCCGCGTCGGCCCCGTCTTCGGTCGCCGACGCGCGAACGGCCCTCATGACGCCATCGCCGCCAATCCCGAATCGCCGGTCCGCCAGCGCCGCCGCCAATTCCTTGGTCAGCGGGCGCTCCCCCGCGGGATCCGCGTACAGCACAAAATCGTTGCCGGTGCCCTGACCCTTGGTAAAGGCCAACCCCTCCGGCAAGGGGGTCATGTCGTTTGGCACCCGGTCAGCATAAGCCAATCAGCGTGAGTTTTCCTCATCGCGCAGTACCGCCAAGGCCTGATCGGTCAGGTCCGGCGCGGCGGCGTCCAGCCAAACGATCCTCGGATCGCGCCGGAACCACTTCAACTGCCGCCGGGCCAGTTGCCTGGTGGCCAGCGCGATTTGGGATTCCGCCTGGTCAGCGCCCAGTTCGCCGTCAAGGACGGCGAGCCCCTCCCGGTAGCCGATCGCCCTTGACGCCGTCCGGCCCCGCCGCAAACCCCGGGCGTCCAGCCGGGCGACCTCCTCCATCAGGCCGGCCCGCATCATGCCGCCCACCCGCCGGTCGATCAGCGCGTCGAGTTCGGCCAGGTCGCGCCGCAAGCCAATGATCCGAAGCGGCCGCCAGGCGGTGTAGGCGGGCAGGTGGGCGCCGAACGGCCGTCCGGTCAGTTCGATCACCTCCAGCGCCCGCGCGATCCGCCGGAGGTTCCCGGGCAGGATCGCGGCCGCCGCCGCCGGGTCGCGTCGCGCCAACTCGCCATGCAGAAACGCGGCGCCCCGTTCCTCGCCAAGGGCCTCCCATTTGGCCCTGACCACGGGATCCTGTCCGGGGAACTCAATCACGTCGGTGACCGCCCGGACATACAGGCCCGAGCCTCCCACCAGGATTGGTTGCCGCCCCCGCGCCCACACGCCGCCGATGTCGTCCCGCGCGTGCCGTTGATAGGCCGCCACCGACGCCTCCTCCGTCACGTCGAGCACGTCCACTTGGTGGTGCGCGATGCCGCGCCGGCCGCTTTCCGGAGTCCGCGCCGTCCCGATGTCCATTCCCCGGTAGAGGGCCATGGCGTCGCCGTTGACGATCTCGCCGCCCAGGCATTCCGCCAGGTCCAGCGCCAACTCGCTCTTGCCGGTGGCGGTCGGGCCGACAATGGCGAACAGCTCAGGCCGCATTGCCCAAACGCTCGGCGAGAAGCTGGGCCAGGTGAACCCCGCGCCGCCCGGCCAGATCGGCCGCCTGGGTGCGGCAGGAGAACCCGTCCGCCAGGAAAACCGCGTCAGGCGCGTCCGCCAGCGCGGGCAGCAGCGAGCGTTGGGCCACTTTGACGGACGTCTCGTAGTGTCCGGGCGTCATGCCGAAGTCGCCCGCCATTCCGCAGCACCCGGCGAGCCGTTTGACCTTGGCGCCCAGGCCGGTCAGCAGCTTGAAATCGGCGTCCCAGCCCATCACCGCGTGATGGTGGCAATGCGGTTGGGCCACCAGGTCAAGGCCGTCCAGGGAGGGGCCGCGCCAACGTCCGGCCTCCAGATCCGCGGTCAGCTGTTCGGCCAATGTCTTGACGGAGCGCGCCACCGCCGCCGCGCGGGGGTCGTTTGGGAGCAAATCCACCAGGTCGGAGCGCAGAGCCGCCGTGCAACTCGGCTCGACCCCGACAATCGGCAGTCCGTTGACCGCGAACGGGCCCAGCACGTTCATCAGATCCGCCAACCGCCGCTTGGCGCCGCCCAGTTGGCCGGTGGTGATCCAAGTCAAACCGCAGCACGCCGCCGGGGGCACTGTGTAGACCGTGTGCCCGGCCGCGGCGAGAACCCGTGCCGCCGCCAGATCCACCTCCGGGTCAAGGGCGGAGCTGAAAGAATCCGCCCACAACAGCACCGGGTTGGCGCCTTTGACCTGGCTGGTGTCGCCCGCCGGCGCAGGCGCGGCCGCCTGGCTGTGGAAGGGCTGGGCGGCGAAGCGCGGCAGCGACCGCCGCGTGTCCAATCCGCCCAGCCGCAGAATCGCCTTGCCGAGGATGGGCGCGTGCAAAGCCAGGTTCGCCAGCGCGGGGACCCGGCTCGCCAGGCGGGTCCAGCGCGGCAGCCAACCCAGCAGGTAGTGCACCAGCGGCCGGGGCCGGCGCCGGTAGCGCCGGAACAGCGACTCGGACTTCAGCCGCGACATGTCGACGGCGGCCGGGCAGTCGCTTGAGCAGGCCTTGCAAGCCAAGCACAGGTCGAGCGCCTCGGCCAGTTCGGGAGCGTCGAAGCCATGCCCGATCAACGAGCCGTTCGCAACCTCCTGCAGCACCCGCGCCCGCCCCCGCGTCGAGTCCTTCTCCTCGCCCGAGGCCAGGAACGACGGGCACATGAAGCTTCCGGCGGGCGACCCGTCGGCGTGGCACTTCGCCACGCCGGTGCAACGATGCGCCGCCTTGGTGATGTCGCCGCCATCCGACTTGAACGCGAATCCCCCGCGAGCGGGCAGCCGCCGAGCCGCCGGGCACCGCAAATCCGCGTCAAGCGGCGCCGGAGCCGCCTTGACCCCCGGATTCATCAGCCCCAGCGGATCGAACAGGCCCTTGAACTGCTCCATCGCCTTGATCGCGGCGGGCGAGTACATCAGCTTCAACAGTTCGGAGCGCGCCCGGCCGTCGCCGTGCTCGCCGGAGAGCGAGCCCCCATGCGCCACCACCAGCTCCCCGGCCGCCTCCATGAAGCCCCGGAAGACCCGCGTGCCGCGCTCGAACGGGAAATCGATTCGAATGTGGACGCAACCGTCGCCAAGATGGCCGTAGGGAGACCCCTCCAATTCGAACTCGTCCAACAGTCGGTCGAAGGCGCGCAGATAGGCGCCCAAGTTTTGGGGTGGCACGGCGGCGTCCTCAAAACCCGGCCAGCCCTGATGACCGTGCTGCGTCCGGCCGCCCAGGCCCGCGCCGTCCTCGCGGATCCGCCACATCGCCCGGGCCTGAGGACCCGAGGGAAAAACCTGGTGGTGGAGGGTGGAGGCGGCGGAGATCACGCCTTGGGCGGCCGCCTCGTCCTCGACCTCGACCATCAGCCACGCGCGGCCCTCCGGCAGGTCGGGCGCACGGCCCCGATGGCGCAAGTACACCTCCAAGAGGCGGGCGTCCAGCCCCTCAACGGCCAACGGGCCCAGCGGGAGGAGGGCTGGGACGTTGTCTGCGGCATCGGGCAAGGTCGGGTAGCCCAACACAACCAAAACCGGGGCCCTTGCCAGCGGAACCAGACGCAACGTCGCCTCGGTCACCATGCCGAGGGTTCCCTCGCCGCCGACCAGGGCTTTGGCGAGGTGGGCGCCCTTTTCGGGAAGGAGGTGGTCAAGGCCGTAGCCGCTGAGCTGGCGGCGGAAAAGCCCGAACTCCGTGCGGATCACCGCGAGATTGGCGGCGACCAACTCCGTCAAGCCGGGCACCGCGTCAAGGCCGCCCGCGCCCGCCTCAAGACGGCGGCCGTGCCCGTCGATCAGAGTCAACGCCACCACGTTGTCCGCCGTGCGGCCATAGGCGACCGCGTGGTTGCCGCAAGCGTTATTGCCGATCATGCCGCCAAAGGTGCAACGGGAATGCGTGGACGGATCGGGGCCGAAGCGGAGACCGTGTGGCGCCGCCAAGCGCTGCAGGGAGTCCATCACCACGCCCGGCTGGACCGTCGCGGTGCGGCCGGCCACGTCGATGTCGAGAATGCGGTTCAGGTGGCGCGAGGTGTCAACCAGAATTCCGGCGCCCACGGCGTTGCCCGCGCAGGAGGTGCCCGCGCCGCGCATGGTCACCGGGGCCTCGAATTGCCGGGCGATGTCGCCAATGACGGCCAGGTCGTGGTCGTCTTCCGGGAACGCCACGACGGCGGGGACCACTCGGTAGTTCGACGCGTCCGTCGAATACATGGCCCGGCTCAGCGTGGTCGTGTCGACCTCGCCCCGCAGCTCCTTCGCCAGAGCGGCAGCCAGCGGTTCGGCAAGCGAGTTCGGGTCCACGTGACAATAGTCTCCCATGATTGGGCGCCGCGGCGTTTGAAGCACGGGGCTCCGAACTGCGACCTGTCACGGTCCCGTCTAGTTTCGGCGGCGCCGCGCCCGGAAACGCCCTGTCATTCGCTGGTACCGTTGCAGCCAGCTTCCACACGATCTGAATGGAGGAGTCGCGCGATGACTGTCCCCCAGGACCCCGTCAACCCGGAGCCGTCGAACGGACCCGAGCCGGGACAGCCGGCGTATCCGTATCAACAACCCGAGTACGGCCAGCCGGGCTATCCGCCCGAATACGGCGAGCCGGCCTACGGCCAGCCCCCGTACGGGCAGGGCTATCCGCCTCCAGCGCCGGGTTACGGGACTGGTTATCCGCCTCCGGGGCCCGGATACCAGCCTTACTATCCGCCAAACCCCAACGCCAAGTCGAAGATAGCGGCGGGCCTGCTGGGGATCTTCTTGGGCGCTTTTGGCGTCCACAACTTCTATTTGGGCCGCACCGGCCCCGCCGTGGCCCAGCTTCTGATCACAGTTCTGAGCCTGGGATTCCTCGGATTCGTCTCTGGGATCTGGGGCCTGATCGAGGGGATCATGATCTTAACCGCCAAGCCCGGCACCTCGTGGGCCTACGACGCCCACGGCTTCCCGCTCGAATAGCCCGGACGGCTTCCCCGGCCTGCGGCCAGGTCAACGGCGGCGGTCGTACAGCATCCTGCCGGCTTCAGAAGGCCCCTGGACCAAGAAGATCAACAGCACTACCTCAGCGATCAAAACCGTGATGTTGCCAAGGGGGTAGGGGGCAAAGGCACCAAGACCACCCGCGACGACCAGGAGGAAAAACCAAGCGCCCGAGTGCCCCGCGTCATGCAGACGCCGCCAAAACAAGGCCAGGTTGGGGATGAATGTGCCCAGGATCCACACCAGATAGGCAATCACGAAGATGAGCGCGGACACCGTCTCGGCGAGGGACGCAGGGGATCCGCCGGCCCTGAAATCTGAAGCGGTTTCCATGAAGTCATTCCCGGTGGCGGCGTTGGCCGCTATTACCATGCCGGCCCCGAGGCCCAACGTGATCAGGAAGTTCGCCAGGAAGAACCACCAGAATTCAGCGCGCGACGCGCGGCCTGAAAAAGTCGCGTACTTCCGAAACGCGCGTTTGAAGGCGCCGAACAAACCGATTCCATACCAAGGTTGATCGAGGGGCGGCTTAGCCCGCGGGATGGGCGGGACGTTGAGCGGTTCGTTCGACAGCGGATAGGTGGCCGGGCCGTAGCCGGTGGGGCCGTAACCCGCCGGGCTGTAGGGGGGCGGGCCGTATGGGGACGAGCCAAACTGAGGCTGGCCGTAGCCGGGCTGGGCGCCGTAACCGCCTGCCGCGCCGGGATACTGGGACTGGCCATAGGCCGCGCCGGCGCCGGGCGGCGGCTGCTGTCCCGCGACCGGTCCCCTGTAAAACGGGTCAGGCGCCGAACTTGGCGCCGACGGCGCGTAGGGGCTCGGGGTGCCAGCGAAAGGTTGCGAACCTGGCTGGCCGTATGGGGGTTGCGGAACCGGCTGGCCATAGGGCGACGGCGGAACCGGCTGGCCGTAGGGGGGCGGCGGAACCGCCTGACCGTACGGATCGCTCGGCGCGGCGAAAGGTGGGATGGTCATGGCTTGGCCTTCGGTTGGGGTGCAAATGCCAGCGCCAGCATAACCCCAGCGCAGGTCGCGCCACCAGACGTCGGCCACGCGAGCCCTTGACAATGAGCCATCACGGGCCCCGAACCGGGCGCTCCGGCGAGTGCAGCGGCCACAAACGCAGAGACCGAGCGTCAATGAGTGGCTGTCGCGGCGCCTGCGGGACCGAATCAGCCAATCACGGTGGTCTGCCCAAACGCGTGTTGGTCGTATCGAGCGCCGGCGAGCGCGGCGGGCTGGGCCAGGGACACGATCAACTGGATGAAGAACCAGCCGCCCGAATGGCCCGCGTCGTGGAGGCGACGCCAGGTCACCGCGAGCTTGGGGAAGAGCGAGACAAGCCACCACAGGGCCCCAAGGCCGAGCAAAAGGTAGGCCGGCACCCATTCGGCGTTGGCGGCGCTGAATGGGAGCAGGTTGAGGCCGCCATACACAATGGTCCAAGCCAAGCCGGGGCTCACCAGAAAGGTGACCACAACGACCCCCGTCTCGATCAGCGAGTTGGCCAGGAAAAACCACCAGAATTCGCCGCGCGAGGCGCGGCCGGAGAAATCCCCCTGCTTTTGGAACGCCCGCTTGAAAGCATCCGTGAAGCCAATCCCGTACCAAGGCTGGTTCAGCGCCGGTTTCACGCCTGTCATAGAACGCAGCACAATGTCCGGGTTCGGCAACTCGTAGGTCCGCCGGCCCGCCTGGGTCGGGAACTGTTCGGCGGGATCCGGGACGGGCGGGGCGGCCGGATCCTCTGGCCCCGGCGGATGGACGCCGACGGCCTGCGGTTCGGCGGCCGCGTATTCGCGGTAGAAGGGATCGGGCCCCGGCGCCGTGGACGGCCCGGTCCGCCAATCGAACCGCGGCGCCGGGCCGGGATCGGGATGGCGGGTCACCGTGCCGCGACCCGCAACTTCAACGGCGCCAGGCGGCCGGGCCGCGCCGCGTGGGGCGGCGCCGCGTCCGGCCGGCGTTCCGCGTAGGGGACAACCTGGAACGGCCCGCCCGACAGGGCCGCGTCCGCGATCAAATGGTGCGGCGCGCTGTCCGTCACCACCGTGTGCACTATGTCGCCGGGCTGGGCCGCGGCATGGGAGGCAGTTTCCAGCCCAGCCGCCAAAGCTCCCGCCGAAGCGGGGGCGGTAGGCAACGCGATGTGGACAAGGCGGCCTTCGCGGCTGCGGCCGGAAACGCGGGACCGCAACCGGTCTTTGCGGCCTTCGCCGGCCGCCACCAGCACCTCGACGGGTTTGCCAACCTGGGCGGCGTTGTCCTCCTCGCTGATCCCGTCCTGCAACTCGACCAGGCGGCCGAAGCGCTCCCCCACCACCTGGGGCGGCACCTGATCCGGCATGGTCGCCGCCGGGGTGCCCGGCCGGATCGAGTATTGGAAGGTGAACGCGCTGGCGAAGCGGGCCTCGGCCACCAGGTCGAGCGTGGCCTGGAAGTCGGCCTCCGTCTCGCCCGGGAAGCCCACTATCACGTCCGTGGAAATGGCGGCATCCGGCATGGCCGCCCGCACCCGTTCCAGCACGCCGAGGAAGCGCGCGGCCCGGTAGGAGCGGCGCATGGCGCGCAGAATCCGATCCGAGCCGGACTGCAAAGGCATGTGCAATTGCCGGGCCACCACCGGCGTCTCGGCCATCGCGGCAATCACGTCGTCGCTGAACGCCGCCGGGTGCGGCGAGGTGAAACGCAGTCGTTCCAGGCCGCGCACCTGCCCAACCGCCCGCAGCAACTTGGCGAATGCCCCCCGGTCGCCAAATTCGGCGCCGTAGGAGTTGACGTTTTGGCCCAGCAGGGTGACCTCGACGGCGCCAGAGGCCACCACCGCCTCGACTTCCGCCAGGATGTCACCCGGCCGGCGGTCGCGTTCACGCCCGCGCAGCGACGGGACAATGCAAAAGGTGCAGGTGTTGTTGCAGCCAACCGAGATGGACACCCACGCGCTGAAAGCCGAGTCCCGCCGGGTTGGCAGAGTTGACGGGAACACCGTCAACGCCTCTTCGATCTCGACTTGCGCCTGTTGGTTGTGACGGGCGCGGTCCAGAAGCGCGGGCAGCGCGCCCAGATTGTGCGTGCCGAAGACCACGTCCACCCAGGGCGCCTTCTCCACAATGCCAGCCCGGTCCTTTTGGGCCAGGCAGCCGCCCACCGCGATCTGCATGCCCGGCCGTTCTTGTTTGAGCTGGCGGAGCTGGCCCAGATTCCCAAACAGCCGGGTGGCCGCGTTTTCCCTGACCGCGCAGGTGTTGAGGACCACCACGTCGGCTTCGGGGATCCCGTGCGCCCGGATTGGGGCGCCATCCGCCGCCACGTAACCCGCCGCCTCGAGCAGGCCCGCAATGTGCTCCGAATCATGCACATTCATCTGGCAGCCAAGGGTGCGCACGGCGTAGGTGCGCGGCGGTGTGACAGTCATAGCGCGCTCAAGCCTAGCTAGGCCGTCAGTTCCTCGGCCAGCAGCCGTTTCGCGGTGGCGAAGGCCACGCCGGGACCGTGCCCCTTCCGCGTCAACAGCGTTGCCGTCCGGCGGAGCCGCGCCTCCGGCGCCAGACCCCGGGTGGCGGACAGCTTCTTCCTGGCCCAACACTCGGCGGCCTCGAGTTCGTCCTCCCTGGTCACTTGCGCCATGGCGGCCTGGGCGGTCTCAGGGTCGATCCCTTTGCGCTGAAGCTCCGCCGCCAAGGCGCGGCCGACCAGCCCGCGTTCGGCGTGCCGTGTTCGCACCAGCATCTCCGCCAACGAGCGGTCGTCGACCAGCCCCACTTCTTCGAAGCGGTCCAAGAGCGCGGCCGCTATTTGGTCCGGCACGTCCTTTTGCGTCAGCAGTTCCGCCAGTTGCGCGCGCGAACGTGGCGACCGATCCAAGGCTTTGAGGGCGATCGAGCGGGCGAACTCCGCCCGGTGATCCACCTTCATGCGTTACTTGGTCTTGGCCGCGGTTCGGGATGTGCGGGCGGCGGCCCGCACGTCCTCCGCCAGGTCAGACTGGTCGGGAGCATCCTCCACGTCCGGGTTGACCACCGGAACGGGCGGCGCGCCGCCCGGCGTGATGCCCAGGGCGAGAAGAATCTTCTGCTCGATCTCATCCGCCAGTTCCGGGTTGTCGCGCAGGAACGAACGCGCGTTCTCCTTGCCCTGGCCCAGCTGGTCGCCGCCGTAGGTGTACCAGGCGCCGGACTTACGGATCAGGCCGTGCTCCACGCCCAAGTCGATCAGGCTGCCCTCGCGCGAGATGCCATGGCCGTAAAGGATGTCGAACTCGGCCTGCTTGAACGGCGCGGCGACCTTGTTCTTGACCACTTTCACACGCGTGCGGTTGCCGACTGGCTCGGTGCCCTCTTTCAAGGTCTCGATCCGGCGCACGTCCAGGCGCACCGAGGCGTAGAACTTCAGCGCCTTGCCTCCCGTGGTGGTCTCCGGCGAGCCGAAGAACACGCCGACCTTCTCGCGGAGTTGGTTGATGAAGACGGCCGTCGTCCCGGACACGGCCAACGCGCCCGTCATCTTGCGCATCGCCTGAGACATCAGCCGGGCCTGCAGCCCCACATGGGTGTCCCCCATCTCGCCTTCGATCTCCGCCTTCGGCACCAGGGCCGCCACCGAGTCGATCACCACGATGTCCAAGGCGCCGGACCGAACCAGCATGTCGGCTATCTCCAAGGCCTGCTCGCCGGTGTCCGGCTGCGAGACCAGCAGGTCGTCCGTGTTGACCCCGAGCTTGCGGGCGTAATCCGGGTCGAGCGCGTGCTCGGCGTCGATGAACGCGGCGATCCCGCCGCCCTTCTGCGCGTTGGCCACGGCGTGCAGCGCCACCGTGGTCTTGCCGGAGGATTCCGGACCGTAGATCTCGACGATCCGCCCTCTGGGCAGACCGCCAATGCCGAGCGCCACGTCCAGCGCGATCGAACCAGTCGGGATGACTTCGACCGGCGCGTGCGATTCGTCGCCCAAACGCATGATCGAACCTTTGCCGTACTGGCGGTCGATCTGCGCCAACGCGCTGGCCAAGGCCTTGTCTTTGTCTAGCTGAGCCATAGGGGTGCCCTTCACTTCTAGCGTGGAAATCCGATTGAACGCTATCCAGGCTAGAACCGCCCTCTGACACCGTC